>NZ_CEXWTU010000079.1:0-13499 GCF_982758155.1 Marinagarivorans sp.
CTTTTTGCTGAAAATTAATCCACGATGGTTTTTATTTCACCTTGAAAGGGCTGGGCTCCTACTCTAATTAACGCAGCCTCTTACATTTTGTTATTCTCTGCACTTACCCAAACTAGAGATTAACGCCCCGTGCCTAACGTAGCACCCTCACAGACAGCGCCATTAACCTACCGCACGATCATCAATAAAGCATGGCCCATAATGCTTGCCAATATAGCCCTTCCGTTATTGGGGCTTATCGATACAGCGGTTATTGGCCACTGGGGCAACACGACAGACCTCGCCGCTTTAGCCCTCGGCAGCCTTGCACTCAACGTGATTTTTTGGAACTTTGGTTTTTTACGTATGAGCACCACAGGCTTTATTGCACAAGCCGACGGCCGCAACGACGACATCGCCAAAGTACAAACCCTTATTCGAGCTCTCGCCATTGCATTATTTTTTGCCGTATTGTTATTGCTAGGTAAAACGATTATTACAAAAGCTGCGCTCACTATACTCAACCCACCTAGCGACACCTATACAGCAGCCTTTAACTATATAAACATTCGCCTTTGGGCTGCGCCTGCCAGCTTAATAAACTTTATTATTATTGGCTATTTAATTGGCTTAGCCCGCAACCGAATACTATTAGCGCTGCAGTTATTTTTAAATGGCGCCAATGCTGTTTTAGATATATTAATGGTAAGCCTATTCGATATGGGGGTAGAGGGCATCGCCATTGGAACGTTAATCGCAGAATATATGACGATGACAATCAGTTTAATCTGGCTATTTAAAACCCAGTTACCCAAAGGTCGCTATGCAGAAATCCTAAACCGACTCTGGAAAGGTAGCGCCCTATTCTCGCTACTTAAAAGCAACCGGGACATATGGCTGCGCACCCTATTCCTATTAGCGGGCTTTGTAGGTTTTACCCACTACAGTGGCTATTATGGGTCATCGCAATTGGCGGCCAATCATATTCTGCTACAAATAATATCGTTTTCCGCCTTCTTTTTAGATGGCTTCGCTAACGTCACCGAAGCCTATGTCGGCAAAGCTATTGGCCAACACAATAAAAAGGGATTCATCAATACAATACGAAAAACCAGTTTTTTAGCGTTGATTACAGCCGTCGGTCTAGCGCTAACATTCATAACATTAGGTAAGTACTTGCTTCTAGCGCTAACCGATTTGCAGCACATACAGATCATCGCTCAAACCTATTTGCCTTTTGTCGCCGTCTACATTGCCGTTTCCTGTGGTGCATTTCAGCTAGATGGTATTTTTATTGGCGCCAACGCAAGCGCCGCTCTCAGAAACGCCTCTATCTTATCAACAACCCTAATTTTTGGCTTATGGTATTGGTTATTGCCGGGTATAAGCATGAGCGCTTTATGGTTTACATTTGTTATTTTTGTTATTTTACGCAGTGTCTTTTTAGGCGCTTACTTACCGCAGCTTATCAAACAAAGCTTCCCGACAAAGGCTGACGGAAATTAATAGCGTTGATGCCTTAGTTAAGTAATAGCCGCCATTAATGCGCCACAAATTCCAGGGGGGTTACGTTTCGCTAGCGCTTAGAAGTGAACTTTAATTAACGCAGCGAGCCTTGCAATTCGTTCATTGGATAGTTGCCGATAATCCAGATAAGGGCAAACAATGAGCTTATGCGCCGCATTAATCGCTAAATGTGCGTCCAGCCAATCTAAAGAAGGCAGGGCCAATTCGGCGGCATAGGTTTTACCCGTGACTATTTTAATATGGGAAGCGGTTATCTCAGGCGGACTAAACAGCAATGATTCAGAGGAGTGTGCCTGTAACAAATGGTGATCGCGATAGTCTTGCCAGCAACTGGCCGCATTGCCAGTAAGCTCTGCCCAGTCTACTTCCCACAAAATTTTAGCAAACACATTAAAGGCTTTGCGCCAATGGTTACTATTATTCGCCACAATATTTTGCAACTCACCAGCCATTAATGGCTGCAGGGATTGCAACGATGGGTATTGATCATTCAAAGGTCGATTCGCAATATAGATTGCCAACCGAACCTTTGATGCGCCGACACCCACCACCTCTGAGTTATTCATCCGTTAAAAAACTGGCAGCTAATCAGTAATGCGGTATTCAGCCGAACGAGCATGCGCCTCGAGTGATTCCGCCCGCGCAAGGTGGCTAGCCACTTTACCTAATTTACTGGCACCACTTTGTGAGCAATAAATTATAGAGCTTCGCTTTTGAAAATCATAAACACCGAGAGGTGAAGAGAAACGTGCTGTGCCCGATGTCGGCAATACGTGGTTAGGGCCCGCGCAATAATCACCTAGAGCTTCAGATGTGCTCACGCCCATAAAAATAGCGCCGGCATGTCGAATATCATCAACCAATGCTTCTGGATCAGCAACGGCCAATTCTAAGTGCTCCGGCGCAATGCGATTACTAACAGCAACCGCTTCGTCTAAACTAGTGACAGCAATTAAAGCACCGCGCTTGCGCAGTGAAATAGCGGCAATTTCGTTGCGCGCCAAAGTTGGCAAAAGCTTTTCTAAGCTCGCTTGCACCGCATCTAAATGCGCTTGATCGGGCGAGATTAAAATTGCTTGCGCATCTTCATCATGCTCGGCCTGGCTAAACAAATCCATCGCTAGCCAATCCGGGTCGGCGGTACCGTCAGAGATAATTAAAATTTCACTGGGGCCTGCAATCATATCAATATCAACAGTACCAAATACCGCGCGCTTAGCTTCAGCAACATACACATTGCCTGGCCCTACAATTTTATCGACTTTTGGAATTGTTTGAGTCCCGTAAGCTAACGCAGCTACCGCTTGCGCACCGCCAACGGTATACAGGCTATCTACCCCCGCAATCGCGGCAGCGGCCAGCACTAATTCGTTAACGACTCCGTCCGGTGTTGGTGTTACCAATACAACATCTTGAACACCAGCCACCTTGGCCGTTACCGCGGCCATCAAAACAGAAGATGGATAAGCCGCTTTACCGCCAGGGGCATAAACACCCACGCGATCCATCGGCGTAATTTTTTGCCCTAGCTGATTACCAAGATCATCAGTGTAACGCCAGCTTTCTTGCAACTGATGCTTGTGATAACTCGCAATGCGGTCTGCTGCCGACTGCAAAGCCGTGCGATCTTCTTCGCTAATATTGGCCAATGCTTGCTGTAAACGGTCGTGTCCATAAACCAACTGGCTCATACCGCTAACCGCTAACCGATCAAACTTATGGGTATACGCCAAAACAGCTTCATCACCGCGTTTACGCACATCAGCAAGAACGCCCTTCACAACAGCTTCAACCTGTTCATGAGTGCCTTCTTCCCACGCCAAAAGTGCATTAAGCTGCACATCAAAGGTGGTGTCGGATGACGTTAAGCGCTTGATAATACCGCTAGACATAATTACCTCAAGTAGACCAATAGAATAAGAAATAAATTGTAACAGGTCTTAGTCAGCTAAGAGTAAAGCCTGTAATTACTTTGCCGTATTAGAACCGGCACTAGGTAAAGCAAACTCACCGCGTACCGCCTTAGAGGCCACCGTGCCGGAACCCAGCATAATACCCACCCAGCGTGTTTCATCGAAACTTTCAAGTGCAATTTTAACGGTCATAGTCAGCGGGATAGAAAGCAGCATGCCAATAGTGCCCAACACCCAACCCCAAAAAACTAACGACAAAAATACAACCAATGCCGATAAATCCAAGCCCTTACCCATAATGCGCGGCTCTAAAACATTACCCATTACCACGTTTACAAAAACAAAACCCATTGCCGTCAAAACAGCATCGCCAACACCCAATTGCACGAGCGCCAACAATACCGCAGGCACCGCCGCCAAAATGGAACCCAACGTAGGAATAAAATTCAATAGGAAAGCCAGAAGCCCCCACAACACAAAATAATCAACACCCAAAAACCACAACCACAACATGATGAGAATGCCGGTGGCCAAACTCAAGCCCGACTTAATCGCCATGTAGCGATTCACTACAATTTTAAATCGATTAAGCGCCTCAAGCGTTTTCTGATAATTTGCGCTGGCTAATTTAATTTTATCGGTAAAGCCCACTTCTTCGGCAAGAATAAATACAACGGTTAATAGGATTAAGAAGGCATTGGTCATCATGTTACCCAGGTTCGCTAAAGCACTACCCGCAAAACCTAAAACCGCCGAGGGATTAAAGCTGTCTTTCAATTGTGACATTTCAATATTCAAGCCTAAGCTTTGCAGCTTAAGAAACAAGCCTGCCGTTAGCTCCGTTAAACGCAATTGGTATTCAGGTAGGTCTTGTCGAAAGTTACCGATGGCCGAACCCACCACCGTGCCGACGCCTAAACTGGCGATAACGACAACGCCAATAATCATAAAAATAGCAATGCCGTTGGGAACACCACGCTCTTTTAGCCACACCAACGGGGGCGAGCATAAAACAGATATAAAGAGCGACAATAAAAAAGGAACAAGCAATGATTCAGCCGTGCGCATACCCGCGACCACAATCACAAAACACGCTGCACCAAATAAAAAACGTACCACGGGCGATGTAGACATTCATTCAATCCTTGTACCGTTAGTTATATGTAAGATTTAGCTTATGTGTAATATTTAGAAAGTTCACTGCCACTCAGGCTGACGAGCCTGATAACGATTGGTTAAATACTGCCGAATCGCTGCGCAGTCTTGCTCGTGATCACCCGTCAGGGTCCACACTTTTTCCAGCACCACGCGTTTAGTCGGGTAATCCCAGGCCACTAACATCACAGGGACATTCGCAGAATCGGCTACCCGCAAAAAGCCCGTTTTGTATTTTTCGACTTTAGTGCGCGTACCTTCTGGGGTAATTAAGAGCCACGCTTGTTCTTGCGAATTAAACCACCGGGTTAACGAGCCCACTACACCGCCCGAATGCCGACGCGCTACCGGCACGCCACCCAGCCATTTAAACAGGCCCGAAAAAGGCCAAAAGAACGCTTCTTTTTTCATTAAGTATGACGCTTTAAGCCCCAAACTTAGCACCACTAACATGGCTAAAATGAAATCCCAATTTGAAGTATGTGGTGCAGCAGCAATAATCAACTTAGGAGCATTCGGTAATTCCCCTTCCGCACGCCACCCCAGAAGGGCCAGCAAACGCTGCCCAATCCAACGTGTTACGGCATTTCCTTTGCGCGGGGCTTGCGGCGGTAATCGTATACTCACAATTTAGTGCTCTCTTGTTGCTCTGAAACGTACTTCTGGGTAGCGCTCTTGAGATAACGACAAATTAACGCGTGTCGGCGCTAAATAGGTTAAATGTCCGCCGCCATCAATACTGAGGTTATCGGCACACTTTCGCTTGAATTCATCAAACTTTTTAGGGTCCTCACAATCCACCCAACGTGCCGTCGCGACATTCACAGGCTCGTAAATAGCCTCAACTTTGTATTCGTCTTTCAAACGATAAGCCACCACTTCAAACTGCAGTACCCCCACCGCACCCACAACAATATCGTTATTATTTTTTGGAAAGAACACCTGCGTACTACCCTCTTCCGATAGCTGCTGTAAACCTTTTTGCAAAGCCTTAGTTTTAAGTGGATCCTTCAAGCGTATACGGCGGAATAGCTCGGGTGCGAAGTGTGGAATGCCCGTAAACTTTAACGTTTCCCCTTCAGTAAAAGTATCGCCAATTTGAATAGTACCGTGATTATGCAGGCCAATAATATCGCCGGCTTGAGCAACTTCAACAGCACTGCGATCACCGGCTAAAAAGGTAACAGCATCACTAATACGAATATCTTTGCCCAAACGCACATGGCGCATTTTCATGCCTTGATGATAGCTGCCCGAACACACACGCATAAACGCGATACGGTCACGGTGCTTAGGGTCCATATTGGCTTGAATTTTAAATACGAAACCGCTGAATTTTTCTTCCTCTGGCGCCACTTCACGTGGTGCCGCAGGGCGAGCTAAAGGTTTAGGAGCGCACTCCACAAAACCGTCTAGCATTTCACGTACACCAAAATTACCCAATGCTGTCCCAAAAAATACCGGGCTTTGCTCGCCGCGTAAATAGGCCTCTACATCAAACTCGGGTGTTGCACCGCGCACCAATTCGATTTCTTCGCGGGCATCATCAATATAAGGTCCCATTAGCGCGGCCGCTTCGTCGCTATCCAGCCCTTTAATTTGAATATCGTCGGGGATCATGTGACCTTGCCCTTGCTTAAAGACACTGATCGTATCGGTCACTAGGTTATAAACGCCTTTAAACTCTTTACCCATGCCTAAAGGCCAGTTAATGGGGGCGCAGGATATTTTCAAGACACTTTCAATTTCATCGAGTACTTCGATCGGGTCGCGAATATCGCGGTCCATTTTGTTAATGAAGGACAAAATCGGCGTATCGCGCAAGCGGCAAACTTCCATCAGCTTAATGGTGCGATCTTCCACGCCTTTAGCGCCATCAATCACCATTAAAACCGAATCCACGGCGGTCAAAGTACGGTAGGTATCTTCCGAGAAATCTTCGTGGCCAGGGGTGTCCAGTAGGTTAACCACACGACCTTTGTAGGGGAACTGCATAACAGAAGAAGTAACAGAAATACCGCGTTCTTGCTCCATGCTCATCCAATCAGACTTAGCATGCGGGCCTTTCTTACCTTTTACAGACCCTGCAATCTGAATCGCCTGCCCCCATAAGAGCAGCTTTTCTGTAATCGTGGTTTTACCGGCATCTGGGTGAGAGATGATAGCAAACGTGCGTCGCTTATTGATTTCATTGACAAAATTGCTATCACTCATACAGATTAAACCCTTATTTACACCCAAATTTACAGTCGCTTACGCAGTATTCCCCTGAGGAGCCCTCAAAAGGCGCGCCATTATACATCGCATTCCGCAATCGTACGGATTTAGGGTGTTTTTCTATTAGGGCAGATCCATGCCCCCCATTGGGAGCGAGACGAAAAGAGTTCACTCCATTTGGCGAAGGGCCCGATAGGGAAGCATTAGGGACGAGGAAACAATATTTCATCCACCAATGCTTGATCTCTACACCCTTGCCTTAGCTACTCAAAGCGTTACATACCTCGGTAACTCCTCCATGCGTTATTCTAACAACCTGCCCCCTGCAGGCACTCTAGTCTAATTGGATAAACTATTATTGCCTCGCCCCTTTCTCCGGCAGACAAGAGCCTGCCATGACGAGGACGCTCAACTTGTCACACAGGTAGCTGAAGCATTCAAAGAACAGCTTAAGGACATATGGCATAATCTACCCCGCTACTGGCTAGATTGTTATTGTAATCGATGCTCAAGCTAGAGTTGCCCCTGGACGGGCCTAGGCGAGGCAATAAAGGCAGACCAATACGAGGGCAAATACATCCCAAAAAATCTAAATTTTTTACCTCACTTACAACTTTAGCGCATTACTTTAAATCTCAAACAGCCAGCCGCTCACTAACCAGCCAATCACGCATAAAAACTTAACGGTACCTAAATTTAAGAGAAAGCCCCTAAAGCACAGATCAGCGCTTAGAAAACTATACGATTTCATTATTTTGGATATTAACTTAGGTAAGGATTTTCAATGTTTTTCCCATCAAATATATTAGCATTTACTTTTTGCATGCTAACCGTGAGCCTTTTTTCAGAGCGAGCAAGTGCAGGTAACTTTTTCCTTCACCCAGAACTTGGCGTTACTCATATCGATGTTGAATATCAATATCGCCCATCTGAAGATTTTTCGGGAACTGAAACTAGCGTAGCGTTTGGCGGAAATGCAGGCTACAAATTCGCTTCAAACGTGCTGATTTCAGGAGCCCTAAACCTTCATTACGGACCGAGCATTTTCGGTGCTGGCGATAGAGTGCACGTACGAGATGCCAGTGTAATGGCAGGCTACGCAATACATTTCAGCCGCTGGTTTAGACTAACCCCTATGGTTGGTTACAGTCGATGGACCTTTCAAAGCAAAGAAGGTGCCCATCGGAACTCTGGCCCAGAACTGGATGAGACCTATAGAGGCGAGGGGTATTTAGCAAAAATGAATATGGAAATTCCGCTGAAAAAAAGATTTTCATTAAATGCTTCGACGACCTATGGCGAATTTGATTATGGCCGATTAGTCACTTTAAGATTTGGCGTCATATTTTATTTGTAGGAAGAGTGCTAAGGGGAGTGCTAAGGGGAGTGCATGAAATAACTTCCCGTTTTTGAATTCCTGGGGGCACGCTTGCCTTCGTTAAAAATATTTGCAATAGCCGGCTATTACGCCATATTTTCGCCTCGTCAAGCAAGCACCCACAAACCCAAATCCCAGCAATTCATTCCATGCACGCCCCTAACCGGTATTTTCTAGGCCGCCCAGCCACACAAAGCCCTTCGCGCCCTGAATCACCACTCATCCTCGGGCATACACTTCAGCCGTTCAAACAAGCGGCTTATATCATCACCGCCAAAGCCACGATATTGTAAAAAACGGTATTGCTTAGCTCTTTCTTTTTGATCTTGCGGTATGGCTTTGAATTTTTTGCGCCAAGCCCTTTCAATAAGTATTGCCGCAGTAAAATCGCCTTGCGCTTCTTCGGCAAGTATCTCTTCTGCCGTAGCGGCGCTAATACCCTTTAACTTAAGCTCTTGAATAATGCGCCGCTCACCCAAGCCTCGATATAACCTATCCCGAATAAAGGCCAGCGCAAAACGTTGATTACACTGATAACCTTGCGCGACCAAACGCTCGAG
This sequence comes from Marinagarivorans sp., assembly GCF_982758155.1. Lineage (NCBI taxonomy): Bacteria > Pseudomonadati > Pseudomonadota > Gammaproteobacteria > Cellvibrionales > Cellvibrionaceae > Marinagarivorans > Marinagarivorans sp. The sequence goes on from NZ_CEXWTU010000079.1 coordinate 8,730, forward strand.
CACCGGCGCTATATCGCTATCATCACATTCAAATTTACGCTTTAACTTTTCACGCAACTCTAGTTGGCTATGGTCGCGCCGGGCTAATAATTCTATCGATTTACTATAAAGGTCGCGGTGTTTATCAGGGTTATAGGTAACTTGATCATTCGTCATATCACTTTCCTGCAGGCAATAAAAAAGCGCTGCAACCCTCGTTGCAACGCTTTTTAGGGGCGAGGGAATAATCGTTTATCCAATTAGGCGAAGAGGTCGGCTTTCTTATCAAGGCGCTTAAAGGGGCGCATGCCAGGGCCTATAGGACATAGGTCAGTAGTGTAACGCAGGAGCAGTTACCGAGGCATGTAACGCTTTGAGCAACGAAGATAAGGATGTCGACATCAAGCATTAGTGGATTAAATATTGCTCCTTCGCCCCTTAGTTAACCGTTTAGGTTACGCATCTTCTTTTGCATCTGAAGCTGCAGCTTCTTTAGCGTCTTCTGGATCGCCAAGCAGCTCTTTTTTGATCTCTGTTTCTAACCGCTCGGCAAGCTCTGGATGCTCTCGTAAATATTGAATAGAGTTTTGCTTACCTTGGCCAATTTTTTCGCCTTCGCAACTATACCAAGCGCCGGCCTTGTCGACTAAACCCAGCTTTACACCGTAATCGATCACTTCACCTAAACGGTTAATACCATGCCCGTATAGAATTTGGAATTCGGCCTGCTTAAACGGTGGCGCCACTTTGTTTTTCACGACTTTTACGCGGGTTTCCGAGCCTACCACTTCATCGCCCTCTTTAACCGCACCGATTCGGCGAATATCTAAACGTACAGAAGCATAAAACTTCAGTGCATTACCACCTGTTGTGGTTTCGGGGTTACCGAACATAACGCCAATTTTCATACGAATTTGGTTAATAAAAATCGCCAAGCAATTAGCGTTTTTAATATTACCCGTAATTTTACGCAGTGCTTGCGACATTAAACGGGCCTGCAAACCAACGTGGTGATCGCCCATATCGCCTTCAATTTCGGCCTTAGGGGTAAGTGCAGCAACGGAATCCACAACCAAAACGTCAACCGCACCAGAACGCACTAGCATATCGGCAACTTCTAAAGCTTGCTCACCGGTATCCGGCTGAGAAACGATAAGATCATCCACATTTACGCCCAGTTTCTCGGCATAGATAGGATCGAGGGCATGCTCAGCATCGATAAACGCACAAATACCGCCTTTTTTCTGCGCCTCAGCAATAACCTGTAAAGTTAGCGTGGTTTTACCTGAAGATTCTGGACCATAAATTTCAACAATACGGCCTTTAGGTAAACCGCCAATGCCTAAAGCAACATCTAACCCCAATGAGCCCGTCGAGATACTCGGAATGGCAACACGCTCTTTGTCACCCATGCGCATCACGGTGCCTTTACCAAACTGGCGATCAATTTGCGTAAGTGCTACAGCTAAGGCTTTTTCTTTATTTGCGTCCATTAGTATCCCCTGTGGGTAAGTACGGTTATTGCGTAGAGTAAAGCAACAATAATCAATGTGAAAAATGAGATTGCGATAAGACGGTGTATTCTATCGTCTTCGCTGGAATGTTTGAAGGATAAGACAGAAATACTGGTTAGGCAACCATGAAATGTATATTTAACCAGTACTTTTCAAGAATTCCGATAAGCCTGTAAGCGCAAACAATACTGCCTGCTCCCTCACGGCATCTCTATCTCCTTGAAAACACTGCGTTGTTTGAACTTGGCTGCTAGGCGTGCCCCATGCAAAACACACGGTGCCCACCGGTTTATTTACTGTTGCACCGCCAGGCCCTGCAATACCCGACACAGCAATACCGTAATCCGCCGCCGCAAAGGCACAGACACCCGCCAGCATTTGCGCGACAACGGGCTCGCTAACAACGCCATGCTGCGCAATCGAGTGCTCAGAAACCGACAATAGCTGTTGCTTAAAGCGATTACTGTAAGTAACCAAGCCGACCTCTAACCAGCCAGAGCTACCAGCAACAGCCGTAATCGCCGCCGCTATTGCACCGCCAGTACACGATTCAGCGGTTGTCACTACTGCACCCCGCTGCTGCAGAAGATCGCCCAGCTCTTGCGCAGCCAACTGTACTTCCTGATTAATCAGCAACGCAAAAGGACTCCGTGCTGATTAGTGTGGCTTTATATGCCGGATTGGCGGGGTATTTCACAGCGCCTCCTCTGCAATTTCCGTGCTTTGACCCGAAGTACGCGGTGCCACAGCATTTTGGCTCACCCTATTATGGCTAGCGGAAGAACATTCCCATAAACGATTCAGAGCTGACATCAACTGCCCCACATCCAGCGGTTTAGTCAGGTACTCATCAAAACCCGCCGCCAAACCTTTCGTGCGATCATGGCTCATAGCATTCGCCGATAAGGCAATAATCGGGATATCGCGGGTCAGAGAATCCGCCCTTAAAATTTCGATAGCCTCATAACCATTCATACCGGGCAAATTAATATCCATAATGATTAAGTCTGGCTGGCTCACACGCGCCGCAAAAACCCCCTTAAATGCATCGCTAGCAATTTCTATATCGATGCCGCGGTAACGTTCGAATAATTTTTGGATAAGCCGCTGATTAGCTTCATTATCTTCAACATAAAGCACTCGCTTGTCGCCACATTCCAGCAACTGGAAAGACTCTGGAGAGGAGACCGGCACAGGCTCTGTAATGGATGGCAGCTCGCTCATAAGCGGAAGCTCCAGCCAAAAACAACAACCGCCTTCATCGCGATTATAAAAGCCAATATCCCCCCCCATTTGCCTGACGAGCTGGCGCGTAATAACTAGGCCTACGCCACTTCCTTCAATGTCTGTTTGCTCTGCACCCAAGCGACAAAAGGGCTGGAAGACCTCACTCAATTTATCTTTTGGAATCCCTCGGCCCGTGTCTTTAATTTCTACCCGCATGGAGCTTTGATCGGTAAAGAGACATTCAACCTCCACCTTACCAAAAGGCTTGTTGTACTTAACGGCATTACTCAATATATTTAAAAATACCTGCTTTAGCCGGAGCCGGTCAGCACTCACACGCTGATCAGTAACGGCTTGCATGGCGAGCTTCAATTGGATGGAAGATTCATCCGCACGAGGCTGCACATAACTGAGGCATTCGGCCAGTAACCGGCTAGGGTCTACAGGCTCCATGCACATATCCATTCGGCCAGCTTCAATTTTAGCCAAATCTAAAACATCACCTATGAGCGTCAGTAAGTAGCGCCCAGCTTTCGCAATTTCAACCACGTTATTGCGCTGCTCACTCGACAACTTAAGATCGCTTTCGAGAATATGGGAGAATCCCAAAATAGCGTTTAACGGGGTGCGTAGTTCGTGGCTCATGCTTGAAAGGAAATCGGATTTTGCACGGTTAGCCGACTCTGCCTGCTCTTTTGCCGCCAGAACATGCTCCTCGGCCTCTTTGAGCTTGGTAATACTCATATTCGTACCCGACATTCGCATCGGCACGCCATTTTCATCAAAGGCCATATGCCCTCGCCCACGAATCCAGCACCAACTGCCATCGCGATGCCGAATACGGTACTCAACATCGAATGCTTCTTTGGTCTTGATATGGCGATCAATGGCGGCATCAAACATTTTGCCGTCTTCGGGGTGCATACGCTTGCGCCAAGCTTGTAAGCGATCGACACTCTGCGTTACAACATCGTCCTTATCGGTATAACCCAGCAGCTCCCAACAACGATTCGAAAAAGTGAACCCACTTTGCTCGGAGCTCCACTCCCAAAAACCATCGTTTGATGACTTAATAATACGCGCATGCCGTGCCTCACTCAGCAATAACGCTTGCTCGGCCTGCTTGCGATTCGTTACATCAAGGGCGATACCACTGATGTAATACACCCAACCGGTTTCGTCACTGGTGGTATCCGCATGCATCTCCGTCCACAACCAACCGCCATTTTTTTTGCGCGTACGGTAAGTAACCTGTGCCGGCCCACCCTCCCGTAGGGTTTTGCGAATGATCAGCATCAAACCATCAAGGTCATCGGGGTGTATATATTCAAAGTAACGACGGGTTTCAGCAATTTGCTCAACATCTTTATCGCTATAACCTAAAAATGCCCAATAGCCACCGCTCCAAGCAATGCAGTCACGGCTTAGGTCCCAGTCAAAATAACCATAATCGTTAGCGCCTTTAAAAATACGCCGATGGCGCGCCAAGCGCTCATCATCAGTAACACCTGCAGTGCGATTTCGGCGAAGCCAGCGCCAAGGCTTTAATAAGGAAGAAATATGCATTGGTTATATCAAACCCTGTACCCAGAAGAATCGATGCTTATGACACCACTGCGTATGACTATACTACAGGGTAACAACGTTTTCTTTGCGGGAGGGCACATGGGCATAGCGCAACTGAGCAAACAAATAGGGAAAAGTGTAGAGCACGAACTAACACTCATTTTTGCCACTATGGGTGATAGTTACCTACCGGAAGCTTCTCACACTAGCCTGCCTTTAGACGGCTACGATGGCATAACACAGCACGGAATGGATGCGAGCGGGTATTCTTCGGGCCCTTCAGCCTCGTCGCCCCCTACAACACAGGCGCACTGACGCATCCCTCTATTTGCTTCACCTCGTCTTGATACAGCGGCCCAGTACGAATAGGCATAGACCGCAGGGTAATTCAGCTCAAGTAAGGCAAGAACGAAGCTCGTTCGGCGAAGGTCGTAACGCAAGAATTATTCTCTTCATGCAGAGCACATCAAACCCTATTTTTTTT
>NZ_CEXWTU010000079.1:13509-19878 GCF_982758155.1 Marinagarivorans sp.
GGGGGGGCGCTATTCAAGCGCCTGGATGCGCCATCCACAGGCTCTCATGCTCAATAAGACTATTATTCAGACTTACTATGAGGTTTGTGCCATTGGCACTTGAATAATAGGCTCAGGACAATGGAAATCTTGTTTCACATCGCCGTTATCCATGGAATACAAGTGAACATCGAAACCCCATAAACGGTGAATATGGCGCAATACCTCATCAGAACTTTTACCTTCAAGCGGCATTCGATTGTGGCGCGTGTGATGCAAAGTTAGCGAGCGATCACCCCGCACAGCAACACTATAGACTTGAATATTGGGCTCTCGATTACTCAGGTTGTACTGCGCCGATAGCGCTTCGCGCACAATGCGATAACCGGTTTCATCATGAATAGCTGCCACATCAATGGTCTGGTTTTTATCATCATCTAAAATACAAAACAGCTTAAGATCTCGCATTAACTTCGGTGACAAAAACTGCAAAATAAAGCTTTCATCTTTAAAGTTACGCATAGCAAAATCTAAGGTTTCTAGCCAATTACTTCCCGCAATTTCAGGGAACCATTGTTTATCTTCTGCCGTAGGATTTTGGCAGATGCGTTTAATATCCTGCATCATATTAAACCCTAGCGTATAAGGGTTAATACCACTGTAATGTTGGCTGTTAAACGATGGCTGGTAAATAACTCCCGAGTGCGACTGCATAAATTCCAACATAAAGCCTTCGGTAATTAAACTGCGGTCGTACATTTCATTCATAATGCTGTGATGCCAAAAGGTTGCCCACCCCTCGTTCATCACCTGCGTTTGCTTTTGTGGATAAAAATATTGCGCTAACTTACGAACAATACGCACCACTTCACGCTGCCATGGCTCTAACAAAGGAGCATGCTTTTCAAAGAAATACAGTAAATTCTCTTGTGGTTCCTCGGGAACGCGCCGGGTTTGTGATGCCTTTTTATCGTTATCATCAGTGGGGATAGTTCGCCAAAGGTCATTCACTTGTTGCTGTAAGTACTCCTCGCGCTCTTTCTGCTGCGCCTCCTCTTCGTGTTGCGATAGCGGGTATGGGCGTTTATAACGGTCTACGCCATAATTCATAATCGCATGGCAGGAGTCCAACAAGTTCTCGACAGAATCGACACCGTATTTCTCTTCACATTTAGCAATATAATTTTTAGCGAAGACCAAATAATCAATAATTGCTGAAGCGTCTGTCCAGGTACGGAAAAGATAATTCCCCTTGAAGAAGGAGTTATGACCATAGCAGGCATGCGCTATCACTAACGCCTGCATCATCATGGTATTTTCTTCCATTAAGTAAGCGATGCAAGGGTCAGAATTAATCACAATCTCATAGGCCAGGCCCATTTGCCCACGTTTATAGCCTTGCTCCACGCCTAAAAATTGCTTGCCATAAGACCAATGATTGTAACCAATAGGCATACCGATGGAAGCATAAGCATCCATCATTTGCTCTGAACTAATGATTTCAATTTGATTCGGATAAGTATCCAATTTGAAATCTTCAGCAATAACACCAATTTCGGTGTCGTACCGCTGAATTAAATCAAAGGTCCATTCCGAACTCGTAGAGATGGGCTTGCTCATAATTTAGGCCGCCTTCTTTTGGAATAACTCACGGAATATAGGATAGATGTCCGCCGCCGTGACTAAATGGCGCATGGCAAAGGCATCCGGAAAAGCTTTGCCGACTTCCTCATAAGCATGCCAAAGTGCCTGATGATCCCGCGGTGTAATTTCAATATACGAAAAATACTGTACCGCTGGCATAATGTTATCGGTCAGTAACTTGTGACATTGCGATGAATCATCATTCCAATTATCACCATCCGATGCTTGTGCACCATAAATATTCCACTCGCTCGCGGGATAGCGATCTTTGATGATTTCGTCCATCATTTTTAAAGCACTAGAAACTATCGTGCCGCCCGTTTCACGACTGTAAAAAAATTCCTGTTCATCAACTTCTTTCGCGCTGGTGTGGTGCCGAATAAAGACCACCTCAATTTTTTCATAATTACGCTGTAAAAAAAGATACAGTAACAAGAAAAAACGTTTGGCTACATCTTTAGTCGCCTGATCCATCGAGCCAGAAACATCCATAATGCAAAACATCACCGCACGCGAACGTGGCACAGGGTGCTTCACTTGCAAGTTATATTTCACATCAAAGTCATCCAACCAGGGGACCGCTTTGATTTTTTTCCGCAATACCGCAATTTCATCACGAAGCGTATCGGCTTCCACCTCGTCTAACTCATTGGCCGCGGGTGTTATCTCTGCCAAGCGGGCCTCTAGCTCGCGTAGCTTTTTGCGTTTTTTACCCGTTAAAGCAATACGCCGAGCATTAGCAGATTTTAGCGTTCGTACGATATTCACCTGCCCTGGGTTACCTTCGTTACTAATACCGGCACGGTGATATTTGAACTCTTCATCACCGGCAAGTTGGCGCTTCACCAGATTAGGTAACGCCAAGTCATCAAACATAAAGTTTAAAAACTCTTCCTGCGTTATCTGAAAAACAAATTCATCGTCACCCTCACCCGAATCACTCGCGCCACTTCCGTTACCGCCACTACCAGCGCCACCCGGTGGCCGCTTGATTTTATCGCCACTCACAAACTCTTCATTACCCGGTAATACCCGGTCACGACGCCCACCGTTGCCGTGATTAAAGGTCGGTTCACTAACGTCTTTTGAAGGGATGGATATTTTCTCGCCAGAATCCAAGTCCGTAATAGAACGCTTATCAATAGCGTCTGATACCGCTTTTTTTATGTGCCCTCGATAGCGCCGTAAAAAACGCTCTCGATTGACAGTACTTTTGTTTTTTGAATTTAGGCGTCTGTCGACTACATAGCTCATAAGCTCTCCTGCATAGGCCCGAAGGCCTCTATAGCGTAATTAAGCAGCAATAACGATTACTGCGATTTACGCACGCGCAGGTACCACTCGGATAGAAGCCTGACTTGCTTCTCGGTATAACCTCTATCCACCATGCGATCGACAAAATCTTGGTGTTTTTTCTTATCTTCCTTAGTCGACTTTGCGCTAAAAGATATCACCGGCAAGAGATCTTCCGTATTGGAGAACATTTTCTTTTCAATCACTGTTCGCAATTTTTCGTAACTGTTCCATGCTGGGTTTTTACCGTTATTATTGGCTCTAGCACGCAGTACAAAATTCACAATTTCATTACGGAAGTCTTTGGGGTTACTAATGCCGGCCGGCTTTTCTATTTTTTCAAGCTCTTCATTCAAAGCGACCCGGTTAAGAATCTCACCGGTTTCAGGATCTCTAAACTCTTGATCTTGAATCCAAAAGTCAGCATAAGTCACATAGCGATCAAAGATATTCTGGCCATATTCAGCATAAGATTCCAAATAAGCCGTTTGGATTTCTTTACCGATAAACTCGACGTACCTAGGCGCCAAATACTCTTTAATAAAGCGAAGGTAACGGGAGGCCACCTCTTCTGCAAACTGCTCTTGCTCAATACGCTGCTCGAGTACATACAACAAATGCACGGGGTTGGCAGAAACCTCTGTCGGGTCAAAGTTAAACACTTTAGACAATATTTTAAACGCAAACCGAGTCGATAACCCGTCCATCCCCTCATCAACACCCGCCGTATCCTTGTACTCCTGAAGCGACTTTGCTTTGGGGTCAGTATCCTTCAGGTTTTGGCCATCATATACGCCCATTTTCGAAAAACTATTTGAGTTTTCGGGCTCTTTAAGGCGAGATAGAACCGTAAACTGCGCCAGCATTTTTAAAGTATCGGGTGCGCAAGGTGAATTTGCCAGCGAGCTAGTCTCTAAAAGCTTTTCATAAATATGAATTTCTTCTGAAACACGGAGACAATAAGGGACTTTTACAATGTAGACACGATCAATAAAGGCTTCGTTATTTTTGTTGTTCTTAAAGGTTTGCCATTCAGATTCGTTTGAGTGAGCAAGTACTACCCCCTCAAAAGGAATCGCACCTAAACCTTCAGTGCTATTAAAGTTACCTTCTTGTGTCGCCGTTAATAATGGATGCAGCACCTTAATCGGCGCTTTAAACATTTCGACAAACTCCATCAAACCTTGGTTTGAGCGACACAAACCACCCGAGAAACTGTAAGCATCTGGGTCGTTTTGAGGAAACTCTTCAAGCTTTCTAATATCAACTTTACCCACTAAAGAGGATATATCTTGGTTGTTTTCATCACCCGGTTCTGTTTTAGAGATTGCCGTTTGATCAAGAATAGAGGGGTAAACCTTTATCACTTTGAATTGGCTGATATCACCACCAAACTCATGTAAACGCTTAACAGCCCAAGGCGACATAATCGTTTTTAAATAACGGCGATTAATGCCAAAGTCTTCTTCAAGAATAGCCGCATCTTCATCCGGGTTAAATAGCCCTAAAGGCGATTCAAAAACAGGGGAACCCTTAATACAATAAATAGGTTCTTTTTCCATAAGACTTTTTAGCTTTTCAGCCAACGATGATTTACCACCACCCACTGGCCCCAGCAAATAGAGAATTTGTTTTTTCTCTTCCAAGCCTTGTGCCGCATGTTTGAAAAAAGACACGATCTGCTCGACAGCCTCTTCCATGCCATAAAAGTCTTCAAAGGCTTCATAGCGTTTGATAATTTTATTTGAAAACATGCGACTCAATCGCGGTTCTTTGGCCGTATCAACCAGTTCTGGCTCACCGATGGCTAGCAGCATTCGCTCAGCAGCACTGGCATACACCGACGGGTCCTTTTTACATAAATCGAGGTATTCCTCAATACTGAACTCTTCTTCCTTGGTTTTTGCGTAACGCTGCTGGTAATGATTAAAGATAGACATTGCTGGCTCCTCACTCTCTGGCAAATCCGTATTGCGGTTATTGTTACCACTGTTACGTCAGACAACCGATACGGCTATGTAATGCTTATTCGCAGGCGCCGTTGGGGCAAACCTACTCAAAAATTGATATTACTATTTGTACTCACCTAACCTTAAAGTAGACCAAAAAACTCTACGACACCGAGATAATTTTAGATTCTTTGTCGTCACAAACTGCATTCCCGGCTTACTGGCCGAACACTGTCAAACGACTGACATCAAGGTGTGCTACCTGTTCTGTCATACAAGAAGCAAGCCATCAATTCACTGCGTATCCATCGTTATTCTTAAATCCAAAGCTATGCCATAATGAAGTTTTGACTGATGGATAACTCATGAAGATATTAGTAACAGGCGGCGCGGGCTACATTGGCAGCCATACCCTAATAGAGCTAATTGCCGCGGGCTTTGAGGTGTGTGTGGTGGACAACCTCTGCAATAGCAGCGCAGAATCGCTTGCCCGTGTAGAAAAAATCACACAGCAAAAAATTCCTTTTTATCAAAGTGATGTCACCGACCGCAACGCTCTACGCGCCATTTTTGAGCAAGAAGGTAACATTGAAGGCGTGATTCATTTTGCGGGCTTAAAAGCCGTTGGCGAGTCTAATGAAATTCCGCTGCGCTATTATCATGTCAATGTTGAAGGCTCTGTCGCTGTCGCCGAAGTAATGAATGAGTTTGGTACTCAACATTTACTTTTTAGCTCTTCAGCTACCGTTTATGGCGACCCGCACACCGTGCCCATCAAAGAAGACTTCCCTACGGGCGCCACAAACCCCTACGGCCGAAGCAAACTTATGGTCGAGGAGATTTTGCAAGATACCTGTAAATCACCCAGCAACGCGCTAAAGGTGGGCTTGTTGCGCTATTTCAACCCTATCGGCGCTCACGAAAGCGGCACCATTGGCGAAGACCCGAAAGGTATTCCCAACAACCTGCTTCCCTTTGTAGCTCAAGTTGCGGTTGGCAAGCTACCCAAATTAAGAGTATTTGGCGATGACTACAACACCGTAGACGGCACAGGCGTGCGCGACTACATCCATGTTGTAGATTTAGCTCGCGGCCATGTCGCCGCACTAAAGAAACTCACGGGCAATGACGCTGGCAGTTATATATGGAACCTCGGTACAGGCCAAGGTAATAGTGTTTTAGAAGTGGTTAAAGCTTTTGAAAAGGCGTGCGGTAAAAGCATCCCCCTTGAGATTGTCCCGCGCCGCGCTGGCGATATTGCCGCCTGCTACGCCGACCCCTCATTCGCCAAAGCCGAGCTTGGCTGGTCTGCTCAATACAATATTGAGCAGATGGTGAATGATACTTGGCGCTGGCAGTCTAATAATCCCAATGGCTATCGCGATTAAGATGATTACCCCACCATAAAAAACGGCCGCATTTGCGGCCGTTTTTTATGGTGAATAGTTGTTAGGGACGAGGAAACAATATTTCATCCAATAATACTTGATCTCGACCTCCTTAC
>NZ_CEXWTU010000080.1:0-8401 GCF_982758155.1 Marinagarivorans sp.
CGTACAAATCGATGTACCAAACCGATAGCGGCGAAATTATTTTGCGCGGCATTGGAAGTTATAGCTTTTAATTAGCAATTAAAGGTAAAAGATAAACGGGGCTAAATTGGCTCCGTTTTTTATTGGGTGGATTCAAGTCTGAAGTGCATAACCGTATATTACAGCTCAGATTTAGTGACTCTCGATAGCACTAAAACCCGTTTGAAACTAAGCAGCGAGATCTCGGCCCGCGCGGCAAAGCTTTCCCAAAAACGTCGTGAACCCATCTCGACATTGTGCTCCCTGCAATGTTCTACCATCGGCTATCCTGCCGAAGCAGGGACTCTAATCGGCGTCCTGCCTCATAAGTTTTGAAAAGCGTTACCGCGCTGGCCTGACAAGAGAGCCAACTACAACTCAGACGTCCCATTTAATCCTCGCTCATTTACCAATTTAGCTACTAGCGCCGTTATTCTATCCAGGTCATCTTTCTGACCCTCACCAACGTCTAGTCTGTTAAATAAACTCTTGTATTCTAACACTGCATCATTCTCAATTTTTCCTGATGAGATCTTTGACTCTAGACATGGAATCACAGATGAAAACAGCCATGGAATTACAATAGGAACTCTTAAACTTGCAATATTAGGCAATATACTTAGGTATCCCTCTAGCAGCTTTTCATCCAACCTGGTTTTAGATATTTTACTCTCTAAGTCTTTAAGTAGGGGCGAAAAAACAGAGCCACTCACATTGTTGTAAGCACCAAGCACCAATACTAAATACGCTGGAAGCAATGCTTCAAAGCCAAGTTCTTTTTCAAGAATTTGCAACCGCCCTAACGAAGAGCTAACCTCAAAAAAGTTTTTTTCAAGCATGCAAAAGGGAAACATTTCTCGAAGTTTTGAATTTTCTCTGCGACCTAATATACGAGCAACACCGCTCACCAAAAAGCTTGAACTTTTACCCCACCCCAGATACCCATGCCGTATAACTTGTGCAATAAAATCATTAACGACTATTGCGTTAACTCCCGTTTTAGTAAAATAATTGATTGCCAGATTTATTTCTTCCTCTTCAAATTCCCAGCTATCTATTTCCCAGATACTAAACATTGACCTTAGCTGGTATACATAAGGGTAAAACACCTCGGCTGGCAACATATCGTTCAAAGATACTGTACGGTTTCCTGTCAATTTATTTAGCCTGTGCAACCGAAGAAGATCCTCATGCGTACTCTCGCTAGCCGTTTTTACTCGGTTACGATATTCGCACTCAAGCCCCTCAAGAGGCTCTACATCCAATAAGAATTCGTTACGCGCCAACTCTTCAATCGCCTCGGTTAGGCCATCATGAAATATTTCAGGCGAAGTTTGCCGTTGCCAAAAATCATTAACCACCCCAATCCATGCATGTAAGAATTCAAGCCCCCCCGCTATATTCAGCATCTTTGCCAAACAGGGCAACAAATAAACGTAATTGCCTCGATCCGTTATGTAATGTCTGAACTCATGATTAAAGCCATGGATAGAACTTAATTCAAATAGAGCTTCGGCACTCCCATCTCTTACGGCCGCCTCCATGGGATCAACTATCAACTCACTCTTCGCTACATTTTTCTTACACTTGTAGTGCAGACATGCCACTTGTAGCACCCAATCATCTTCATTGCTAACATCTCTATTTAGCACCCTCTGAATACGGCCTGCAGAACTATCCGAGCTCTCATGCTTGCTAATGAGCTGCCCCACAGATTTTAGTTGTTGCCCTTGCCCCGCAAGAACATAAGCAGCACAAACGCCCCCGTGAATATCTGACTCAGGGCAACTATCAACCGCCAAACCAACCGAGTTAACTAAGTACTTGAGGGATCTGGGCGTTATTTTTTCATTCCTATATAATATATTGACTAAATCAGCAGCTGTTTCTCTACCATTAATATCACTTAAAACATCATCCCAATATTTATTAAATAGCTCTCGCCAATGATAAGACACAGCAGGAGGAGCCTTATAAGAAATCGGCACCTTCTTGGTAATATATTCAAAACCGTAATCTTGGCTCATTCCTGTCCCTCCAAGAGCAGCTGCTAACTCCTTTGCACAATACGGCAACAATATCTTCAATTTCCCCCTTTTATCTTTCGATAGCCCTACCAACACATCTAAATCGCCCCATAGCTCAGCCGCGTGTTGGCCAGAAAGCCGATCGATATTATCGATTACGAGGAGGAGACATTGGTTCACCCCAATAAAGTCAACCAAACTGGATAACTCATCTTTCAACTCAGTACTAATTAAGCCTTTATCAAGACCTATGCTTTCTGTTATTTCGTCACCGCTATTTTTTTTAATTAAATTCGAATATCTTTGCGCTGTTGATAATTCTTTCTGCCGATAGCCAAGCAGACCATATATTATTAAATGAACTGCCGGAGAAAGAAAAAGCACAACCAAGAAAGTTGCAGCGAAGGAAAATTCATATTTACCCCAATCAAACTCATATAAGTTTGAAGTTATGACATTCATAGCCGGAGCCGAGAAGGCAGCAGAAAGGATCACCAGCAGAATAAAACTAAGAGTCCACCAAGACATTTTGCTTACAGTATCTTTCTTGTAAAAGTACTCGCGCCCTAACGCCCTGCGCTTTGATTTCTTCAGATCCTCAGCAGTCTTTTGCCCCCCCTGACTTTCTTGCAGCGCAGCCACTGAATCATACAACTCTGAAATCAGAGAAGCCTTCAAGGATTGAGCATGCCGATCAGCATGAAATTCGTGAATTACAAATTGATCCTCATCCGAACTCAGCTCATTCTTGACCAAATTTACAATCGTACTCTTCCCTGCGCCCAACTCACCCTCAACACCTACAATATTGCACTGGTCAGATTTGATATACGCAGTAACTTTACCAGCGACATATGTATGAGCTTTAGTTTCGTAGTCATCGCTAGATGATGGCTCTTCAATTAAATACCTTCTAGCCTTTAAAACCTTTTGGTCTGATCGCACTTGCGACGTATTCAGGGTACTCATTAAACCTTCACTCCCAACCACTTCCGAGAAAAAATTCTATCGATTCTTGATGCATCGGGCATCGCTATGCAGGGCCGTCACCGCCAGGACGGCGGTGCAGAGCTACACGGACGTATTCACGCGTGCCCAGCATAGCGATGCCCGATGCGACTCACAACTAAACCAAACAACCCTGCCCTACACTTGCACAATATATTGCACAGATAGGCGTTCATGAGAGCCGTATCATTCACCGAAGCCCGTAGTGGCCTTAAAAGCGTTTTAGATCACGTCATTGAAGGCGCCGACACCACCGTCATCACCCGCCGCGATGCTGAATATGCCGCAGATAAGCGGTTGCCGAGACGTATTCACGCGTGCCCAGCATAGCGATGCCCGATGCCACTCACAAATGAACCAAATAACCCCACCCCCAAACTCAAGCCAAGCACAGCCACTGTTAGGGATTGCCAACCACCACCACCGCCCCTATACTTGCACAACATATTGTACAGATAGAAAGCTATGAGAGTCGTATCATTCACCGAAGCCCGAAATGGCCTTAAAGGCGTGCTAGATCACGTCATTGAAGACGCCGACACCACTGTAATTACCCGCCGCGATGCTGAAGATGCCGTTGTTATGTCGCTGGATTACTACAACAGCCTGATGGAAACCGTGCACCTACTGCGCTCACCGGCCAACGCCGCCCACCTGGCGAAATCGATAGAGCAATATAAAGCGGGGCAAGCTCAGGCGCGGGAACTGGTTGATGAGTGATGCCGCTGGCAAGCGATTGCTGTGCTGGACAGATGAAGCTTGGAACAACTATCTGTACTGGCAGCAACAAGATAGAAAAACACTGAAGCGAATTAACAAGCTTATCACCGACACCCAGCGCTCCCCTTTCGAGGGCATAGGTAAACCTGAACCGCTGAAAGAAAACCTCTCTGGTTTCTGGTCACGCCGAATCGACGATACCCACCGCCTGGTTTACGCCGTCGATGCGAAAGCAATCACCGTTATTTCCTGTCGCTATCATTACTAACATTAAGCCTTTTACGATTTAACTGCAGCCAAAAAAAAACCGCGAATGCGGGTTTTAATAAATTCGCTTGTGCTTTTCCAAAAAATAAAACAACAGCATTAGCCGCTATTTAACCGAGCATTCTTTCACATCAACATTCAAAACCTGCTCGACCGAACCACTAAATATCCCCAGATTTAATTCGTCCGCCGCGCCAATATCAACAGCTTTAATCAAAGAAACATCCAGCTCACACACCTTGCGAACGCCTTGTCTTTCAATACAAACAGGCCCGTCCCAAATATCCGGGTTAGATTCATCGTTTGCACCATACAGATATAGGATGTAATGGTTAGCAGGGAAAATCGAAGCAGTATCTACAGCAGCGCATTTTCCCGGTGCCTCTACGTTAGCGCATGACAATAAAACCGAGACCTGAGGGATTAAAAAAAAGAGGCGCAATACAGAACACTCCAATAAGCGTCAACAATATTAGAAATAAAAACAGCCTAAGGGGCTAGTAAAAACGAATGCCAACCCGAGAAAAATTTTCAACACTACATCCATCAACAAATCCCCACGAAGAGCCCCTGTAACCTTAAACCAGAAATCCTAGCACACTTTCTTGCATCAACCGTACGAACTAGCCACCAAGTAGCAGGGTGAAGCTAGCAGAAACCCGCAGCGCAAAGGATTGCGCTGCGGAGTCTCCACGGATGGATTCACGACGTGTTTCAGCTGGCTTTACCCTGCTGCCGACTTTGAATGCCGGCCCACAAATTTCAGCCACAAAAAAACCCGCCGAAGCGGGTTTTTTAAAAAGCTAACGACCTGTCGGCAATTAACCCATTACAAGCTGCACATCAACGGTTGAACCCGCTTCTTGCGTAGGCACAATACAACCTTCTACCGCAGTACCATTCACAGTCAAAGACTTAACGCCTTTGCTCACGTGATCTGGGTTTTTCACGGTGATGTTGTAAGTGGCGCCGCGGAATTTACGGGTGAAGTTAAAGCCATCCCAATCTTTAGGAATACACGGGTTAACACCTAAACCGCTGTAATCTGGCTTAACACCTAAAATGTACTGGGTAATAGCGACAAAGTTCCAAGCGGCTGTACCAGTTAACCAGGCGTTTTTCGCTTCGCCGGGTTTAAAGGCATCTTTACCGGCGATCATTTGCGCGTAAACGTAAGGCTCTACTTTGTGAAGATCTGAAATATCCTCCAAGAAAGCTGGTGTAATTTTCGCCCAGTAATCAAACGCACGATCACCATCACCTAACAATGTTTCGGCAATCATAATCCAAGGGTTGTTGTGGCAGAAAATACCGGCGTTTTCTTTGTAACCTGCAGGGTAGGTAGAAATTTCACCGTACTCTACAACGTATTTAGTAAACGCAGGTTGGTTAAGCACAATACCGTATTCACAATCTAAGTGCTCTTTAACAGAGTCCATAGATTTTTTAACCAAACCTTCCTCTAAACCGATACCCGCCATGCCACAAAAGCCTTGCGATTCGATAAAGATTTTGCCTTCTTCGTTTTCTTCACTACCGACTTTTTTACCGTAGTAATCATAGGCGCGTAAGAACCACTCACCATCCCAACCGTCTTTTTTAACAGCGGCGATCATGTTGTCTACGTGTACTTGTGCGGCAGCGGCTTCGTCTTCTTTACCGATGTCTTTACACAGCGTGATGTACTCGTTGCCGTATAAAACAAACTGGCCCGCAATCATTAATGATTCAGCCGTACGGCCTTTTTTGTTGCCGGTGGTTTGGAAAGACTCGTTAGGGTCTTCACTGAAGCAGTTAAGGTTTAAGCAATCGTTCCAATCGGCGCGACCAATTAAAGGCAAGCCGTGCGGGCCTAAGTTATGAACGGTGTGCATAAACGAACGCTTCAAATGCTCGAAGTGTGTAGTCGCTTTGCTCTCGTCGTTATCGTAGGGCACCATTTCATCAAGAATACCGTAGTCGCCGGTTTCTTTAATGTAGTCGGTGGTTGAAAGAATTAACCACAATGGATCGTCGTTAAAGTCGCCACCCAAGTTTGCATTACCGCGCTTGGTTAAAGGCTGGTACTGGTGATATGCCGAACCGTCTTCAAACTGAGTAGATGCGATATCGATAATACGCTCGCGCGCACGCTCTGGCACTTGATGCAAGAAGCCGATCAAATCTTGGTTTGAATCGCGGAAACCCATGCCGCGGCCAATACCTGTTTCGAAGAACGAAGCAGAACGGCTCATGTTGAAAGTCACCATGCACTGGTACTGGTTCCAGATGTTAACCGAGCGATCGATACGCTCATCACCAGAATCAACACTAATCGTGCTAAGCAAATTATCCCAGTAATCCGCTAATTTTGTGAGCTCTGCATCGACTTTTTCGTCGGTATCGAAACGCGCCATTAATGCTTCGGCAGGTGTTTTGTTGATAACGCCTTTGCTTTCCCACTTATTCTCGGGCTCTACTTCGATGTAGCCCAAAGTGAAGATGTAGCTTTTCTCTTCGCCTGGCGCTAATTCAACTTCGATGCAGTGTGAAGCACAAGGTGACCAACCGTGAGCAACAGAGTTGCGTGGCTCGCCTTCGAATACTGCGTCTGGGCGATCGAAATCGTTATAAGTGCCTTTCCATATATCACGGTCGGTATCGAAGGCGCTGATAGGCGCATTCACATTGTAAAACGCGTAGTGGTTACGACGCTCTTTGAATTCTGTTTTGTGGTAAATGGTAGAGTCTTTAACTTCGACTTCACCGGTAGAGAAGTTACGCTGCAGGTTTTGCATGTCGTCTTCAGCGTTCCACAAACACCACTCAACAAACGAGAAAAACTTAAACTTTTTGGTTTCGCCTGTAGTGTTCTTAAGCTTAACGCGCTGCACTTCGGCCCAAGTTTCAAGCGGGATGAACTGAGTGACTTCAGCGGCAATACCGTTGCGCTCGCCGCCGATTTTGGTGTAGCTCATGCCGTGGCGGCAGCTGTAGTTTTCTAGCTCAGTCTTAGTGGGCTTCCAACCTGGATTCCAAACATCGCCACCATCGTTGATGTAAAAGTACTTACCGCCGTTATCAACAGGTACGTTGTTATAACGGTAGCGGGTTAAGCGACGGAATTTCGCATCTTTATAAAAGGTATAACCACCAGCCGTGTTAGACACCAAGCTGAAGAAATCATGGTTACCCAAGTAGTTAATCCAAGGATAAGGAGTGCGTGGGTTAGTAATCACATACTCGCGAGCAGCATCATCAAAATGACCGAACTTCATAAACAGCTCCGTAGCTTATATAAAGAAGAAAGAAAGCCTTAAGGCAGGAAACACCGAACGCTACCGCAATGCCGCAACGTTCGTTTTAGTCTGGGGCGCTACTTTAAAGTAAGCGTTTATAGTCAGCAATGGGGTAAACGGGCCTAGATCAAAAAACTTAAGTGCAAATTGACTATTAGGCGACGAATGGCATGCAGGAGATAGCAAATATCAGAATTGGTATTGATTACAGTACACCCTCCCTGCAATCAAGTCGAAAAATACCCTACGCAACGCCAAGAGTATTGCGACTTTTACGACAACACACAGTGTGTGCGTCGTTAACGAGCATGACGCCCCCGACAACAGTTAACTTGCCCACCGGCTAAGCACGGTTACAAAGTTTTACAGTTTGACTCCTCGGGCTGCGCTAGGATAACGCCCATCAATCACCGACCTCATCAAAGATAAGGAGCCATCAATGAAGGCAAGTCGAATGAGCGCTCTGGCGCTATTAGCCACAGTTAGCATACTCTCTGGTTGCGATGAAGAAACAACCATCACCATAGATAACGAGAGCTCTTCATCAAACGCAAGCAGCGAAGCTAGTACCACTCTGGGCGCTCAGCTCGAACAAGCACGCAACCTCTGGAGCCAGCACGAACATAAAGCCCTAAGTTACGACTATTACCGGTCATGCTTCTGCTTCGGGCGCGATGACTTTCATGTCGAGCTGGAAAATGGTGGCATTGTTCGCGAAACGCCGCTCAGCGATGAGGCGACCCCCATTGCTCAGGAAGTCATTCCAAGTATCGAGGCGATTTTTGACCAAGTCGCGTCAGCCTTAGCCGCTGGCCATGATGTTCAAGCAAGCTTTGACCCGACATGGGGCTACCCAGAAAACGTCAGCATCAACACCTTACCAGGCGCCGAAGACACCACAACAACCTATAGCATTAACAATTTTTCGCTCGCAGGCCCCTACTCCACGCAACAGTCAAATTGGCAAAGAGTTGAGCAAGGGAATTATCAATACACTCTGATCAGCCAAGAAAACTTTTTCGTCTCAGCTACATACGACATTACTGTTAGAGAGGGAGCTGAGGTTTCTCGCACTATAACTGC
>NZ_CEXWTU010000080.1:8411-10224 GCF_982758155.1 Marinagarivorans sp.
AGAGCCCAGCGCACAATCCATTAGTGACATTTTTAACAAGCTCAGCTATAGCAGTTCGGCCGACACCGTGAATGCCGAGTTTGACCCAGTCTTTCATTACCCCTCTCGCGTCTCCATCGATTATGAAGCTGCAGTTTCAGACGACGAGCTAAGCTATGTCATTAGCGACTTTACGCCCCTGAGCATTACCCATGAACAACTCAGTAATCATCTGGAGGACTGGAAGTCTTTGGGGATTCAGGGTTACAGCATGACCGTACACATTGGCTGCTTCTGCATTATTAATGGGCCGGTTGAAGTAACCGTAAAAGGCGGAGAAATCACCCGCGCCTACTCTCTGCAATACGAGCGCGAGCTTACCCTGCAGGAGCTAGAATCCCCCTACCTATCCATTCACTCATTATTCGAGTACCTTCAACAACAGCTAGACCGTGAATTCTCAACTGTCGAAGTGATCTTTGACCAATCACTTCACCTCCCTGTTGATATCATGATTGATCGCGAAGGCCTTCCGATAGACGCAGGTGTTCCGCTGCAAATTAGCGACTTCAAAATCATTGAATTAGATAGCTCATCCCCCAGCCCTTCAACGGACCGAAATGAATGCAGTGACCACCCGCAAGATGTGTATGATCCCGTCTGTAACCCAGACTTTCATTACGACATACACTGCCCAGCAGGCTATACCCCAGAACCCTATGAGTACTGTTTCACTAGAGATTCATCATCAAGCTCACCCACAAGTGGCAATGAGTTCCTCTACTGAGACTAAGCAGCCCATTTGTTGCAGCGTAATTAAAACGTTTTAAGCGCGAAACCTGTAACAACCTTAACCCCCATTTCACGCCCAAGCGCCGTCATGGGGTGTACTACGACCAAGCCTTTTACCGTTTTTTTCAACTTGCCCATATCGGCTTGCTCGGCCTTGGTAAGTACACGATTAAAAGGCAGCCCTTTAACCTCGATGGCCTTGCCACCTGTTTGGCGTCGTAGAAGCTCTTTATTGGAGGCTAGCTCCTTTTCTATTTGCTGAATTTCACGCTTAAATTGACGCGCAATTACCTCGTCTTCTCGCAGTTCGGCGGCGGCCAATTTACTGCGACACTTATCGAGGCGGTTACTCAGGGCTTGAATAGCTTGCTGTACGTTCATATTTTGGCCATCTAAAAAGCCGCTAGCTTAACACTCAGATAAAAAATACGCCGCAGCCATCTATCAAAAAGGCATCTCATCATTTATTGACCTTTCGTTTTTCGCACCAATTTATAACAACCTCACTCATCAAAATTAAGTGCGCATCATCAAAGAAATGATGAGCGCCCCAAAAAGGAACCAAAGCACCGCACTTTCGCACCAAAATAAAACAATGGGTGCGCCACCTCAATGCACCAACACCAAAAGGCGATATTAGGTAAGCCCCCTGCTTTTTTCAGGGTTTTTCAATCATAAAATGAAGGAAAAATGGTTTTCAGCTGGCGCAGGCAATTCCCTCAAGTAACAAAAAGTGGTATGTTCCTCGCCCGTTCGAGCTGTACGTGGGTACACCGACAGTTCGACGAGGTTCGGCACAATTCATCTCAAATGCCGAACTACTGATGCACTAACTTGCAGCACAATAATCCACCTTTTTTTAAGGCACCTTCGGACCATTATGAAAGAATTATCTGATATCGGCCTCATCGGCCTCGCCGTTATGGGCGAAAACCTCGTTTTGAACATGGCCAGCAAGGGCTTCACCGTAACCGCGTTCAACCGCTCTACCGAGAAAGTTAAAAATTTCGTTGAAGGTCGCGCAGCGGGTAAAAGCATTCGC
>NZ_CEXWTU010000080.1:10234-19727 GCF_982758155.1 Marinagarivorans sp.
CTGTAGAAGAGCTCGTTCAATCACTCGCTAAACCACGCAAAATCATGATCATGGTTAAAGCGGGCGGCCCGGTTGATGCAACTATCGAATCTTTGATTCCGCACTTAGAAAAAGGCGACATCATTATTGATGGCGGCAACACCCATTTCCCAGACACTATCCGTCGCGAGAAGTACTTATCTGAAAAAGGTCTGTTCTTTGTCGGTGCCGGTGTTTCTGGTGGTGAAGAAGGCGCATTAAAAGGCCCTTCAATCATGCCTGGCGGATCTAAAGAAGCTTGGGAATTTGTTAAGCCTATATTCCAAGGCATTTCTGCCAAAGTTGAAGGTGGCGAGCCTTGCTGTGACTACGTTGGCGAAAACGGCGCTGGCCACTTCGTTAAAATGGTTCACAACGGTATTGAGTACGGCGACATGCAATTATTGTGTGAAGCCTACCAAGTAATGACGGAAGTCGTTGGCATGAGCGCTGACGAGATTCACGAAGTCTTTGCGGCCTGGAACAACACCGAGTTAGATTCTTACCTCGTTGAAATCACTCGCGACATCATGGCTTATAAAGATGAAGACGGCGAGCCATTGGTTGAGAAGATCCTAGACACTGCAGGCCAAAAAGGTACTGGCAAGTGGACTGGCGTTGTTGCCCTTGATTTGGGTGTTCCTTTAACGCTTATTGCTGAGTCTGTATTTGCACGCTGTATTTCTGCACTTAAAGACGAGCGCGTAGCAGCCTCTAAAGTGATTGAAGGCCCAGCCAAGTCTTTCACTGGCGACAAAGCAGCCTTCATCGAAGACCTTCGCCAAGCGGTATTGGCTTCTAAAATCGTTTCTTACGCACAAGGCTATACCTTAATGCGTGAAGCGGCTAAAGAGTTCAACTGGAACTTAAACTACGGCGGCATCGCTATGATGTGGCGCGGTGGCTGTATCATCCGCTCTGCTTTCTTGGGCGACATCAAAAAAGCTTTTGATAAAAACCCAGAGCTTAGCAACTTATTGTTAGATGACTACTTCACTGACATCGTGACTAAAGCACAGGCTGGCTGGCGTAACGTGGCTGTAGCCACTATTACTAACGGCGTACCCACACCTTGCTTGATGGCTGCTCTTAACTACTTCGACGGCT
Source organism: Marinagarivorans sp. (assembly GCF_982758155.1). Taxonomy (NCBI): domain Bacteria; kingdom Pseudomonadati; phylum Pseudomonadota; class Gammaproteobacteria; order Cellvibrionales; family Cellvibrionaceae; genus Marinagarivorans; species Marinagarivorans sp. Next base: position 11,360 of record NZ_CEXWTU010000080.1, read on the forward strand.
ACCGCACTGCGCGCTTGCCTGCGAACTTGTTACAAGCACAACGCGATTACTTTGGTGCTCACACCTATGAGCGTACCGATAAGCCACGTGGTGAGTTCTTCCACACCAACTGGACTGGCCGTGGCGGCAATACTTCCTCTTCTACTTACGACGTGTAAGTTTAAGTTGATTCAAAAAGGGGAGCTTCGGCTCCCCTTTTTTGTGCGCGATAGGCCACATATGCCAAGCAGGCAACATGAATGGAGCCTGACAATTTAGCTCGAAAATAAACCCTTTACTCAAAACGCGATAACCCTAGCACTCCCAAGATAAGGCGCTTGGCTTTCAAACACTAGGGCTTACAATTGCCGCTATTGCCAGCCTTCAACCACTGATCAACACTACAACTCATTGAACAACCTGCTACGGAGCTCTCATGAACAAACAAATGCTTACCGGCGTTTTACTGGGCACTATTATCGCTACTGCGGGTGGCGCCTATGCGATTCGCAGCGGCGCGCCACAAAGCGCTGCCATCGTGTCTGTCACGCCCATTACCGTTGGCATGGAACAGCAATATGCCACTGTAACGCAGGTAGACCTATGGGCTGAACCCGGCGCACCGACGCTGGCCAGCATCGTCAGCAGCAAACCGATTATTGTCGCCGGTCAAACGCGCGAGGTGTGCGAAGAACGCACGGTTACCCACCAAGCGCCCACCAAAGATGAAAACCAAATAGCTGGTACTGCCGCGGGGGCCGTTATCGGTGGATTACTGGGCAACCAAGTGGGGGGCGGCAACGGGAAAAAGGCCGCTACAGCCCTAAGCGCTATAGCGGGCGGGCTTATTGGCAAAAGCGCCCAAGCTAACCACCAGCAACAACAAACCTACCAAACGGTAGAGCAAGTCTGTAACAACATTCGTGAGCCCGACCAAACCACCGGTTACGAAGTGACTATCAATGTTGAAGGGCAAGAACGACGCATAGGTATGAGCTACAAACCCAAATCCGCCCTACCCGTCCTCGATGGCGAAGTTATTACCGACATTAATAGAGTCAAAAGCATCAAAGCGAATATGCCGCCGCCCAAGTATGAAGTTACCTACACCCTTAGCGGGCAATCTCAGGTCAGCACCCTCACGGAAGCACCAGCTATAGGTGCGAATATCCCATTTGAGTACGGTCAACTGCTTACCACAAACGAGCAACTCGCCAACTTAAAAGCCCGCGAAAATACCATCGTTGCCTACAACGTGGTCTATCAATCAGATGTCGGTATCGGTGAAGTTAGAATGACTCAGCACCCAACGGGCGATACCCTTCAACTAAAACGCGGCAAGCCCGTCATCTCCGAATAGGCCAATAACGCACCCCGCACCGAAGGTTGCTGCAATTAAACTGCCGAAACCTTCCGTGTATATAATTCATACTATATATTCACTCTAATTATGCACGCCAAGTTCACTAAAGGCTCTTTCTTAGTAAAGTGTCTCATTTTTTGACGACATGGTCATAAAACGCACGAATGAAAGATGCTACCGTATTAGCAAGTATTTACTCGCCTCAAAACAGCATTATTAAACCAATAAATAACAAGGTAAGACTATGAAGAACCTTAGCGGGCCGCTTTTGAAGACTGGCCGAACACTACCCAAGCACCTACTGCTGGCAGCAGCTATTTCGGCGCTAGCCGCTTGTGGCGGAAACCCAGCCCCGTCCAGTAGCAGCGCAAACAATTCTAGCGAAACCACACAAGTCAGCTCCAGCGCTATGCCTGTTAGCTCTTCATCTATCATGGAAAGCTCTTCTAGTGCGATATCGTCGAGCAGCATTATGCCGAGCTCAAGCTCTGCGGCATCGGTTAGCTCAGCACCAACTTCATCCGGTGCAGGCACTCTTCTAGATAGCGATGGAACCTTTGCTAATGGTCAAGGGCTATTCGCTGGCAACGCAAGCGGGGGCTATGACGCATCCATTTACAGCTGGGATGGCGAAGTCATTGTAGAAATTCAAAGCAACGCCACTAAAGCAGATACCACTTGGGAAGCGCAGATGACCCACGACATTTCCGTCACTGAGGGTCAAGAGTACACCTACTGTTTCCGCGCTAAATCAACTGTCAACCGCGATATACCCATAAATATTGACCAAGGAGGAACTCCTGGTTATGCGAGCCTAATGGGCGGCGGCGAGCAAGCTAGACTTACAAACAACTATCAAGATTTCAAGTACACTTTTACCGCATCGGCCAGTGATACCTCAGCGCGCATCACTATGACATTCGGCACTTTCTCTGAAGCCGAGTGGGGTACCGTGTATGTTGATGATGTTGGCGTTTATGAAGGCTCAGAATGTGGTGATCCAAGTGATATACCCGCGCCAGCACAAGGCAGTGGCGGCAAGGGAATCATCGACTACATCAGCCTGAATAATGCCGTGCCTCCTATTACTACTAATGGCAATAAAGTGTTGTTCGATGGTCAACCAGGTAGCCTCTCAGGCGTTAGTTTGTTTTGGTCTAACGCCGGTGAAGGCGAGAAGTTTTACACTTCGGATGTCGTAAGCCAGCTAAAAAACAATTGGAACACCCCCCTGATAAGGGCCGCTATGGCTGTAGAAACAAACTTTAGCACTGCGGGCTATTTAGGGGCTCCCATGTACAACAATCAACGGGTAACAACTATTGTCGACGCTGCGATTGCCAACAATATGTATGCAATTATCGACTGGCATACTCACCACGCCGAAGCACCTCAAAGCCGAGTCGAAGCATCGAAAATGTTTTTCTCCGAAATGGCGAGTAAATACGGCAACAATAATAATGTGATATTCGAAATTTATAACGAGCCTACTTGCGCCACAGAGATTCACGACAGCCCCGATCCCGCAATCAGCGAAACTTGCTATAACGAAAGGACCAGCTGGGAAACAATAAAAGAGTATGCCAAGGAAATCATCCCAGAAATCAGAAAGCATTCTGACAACCTCATCATCGTTGGCACGCCCTATTATTCACAATTTGTAGATAGCGCCTCAGAAAACCCGATAGTTGCAGCCGACTTTCCTGGCAACGCTGACTATGCTGACAATATTGCCTACACACTTCACTTTTATGCGGCTGACCCATACCATCAGGAAGGTTTAAGGAGCAAGGCAATAACCGCGCTAAAAAATGGCATTCCATTATTTGTAACCGAATGGGGCACTGTTAACGCGAATGGTGATGGTAATTTTGATGAAGAAAAGACCGACATTTGGCTTCAGTTTTTGTATGACAATGACATTAGCCACGCCAACTGGTCATTGACCGATAAAAATGAAGGGGCCTCTATACTCACATCAGGTAATGGCTCTGGCTGGTCCGAAAACAACCTCACGGAGTCAGGTCGTTATATCAAGCAAACCACCATTGACTGGGCCAAAAATATTCGCCCAGGCGATTAATTTAAGTAAGAACTAAGACACTAAAAGCCCGCCAAGAGAAATCTAGGCGGGCTTTTTTGCTTAAAGGATGAATATGCTAGACACGCAAAAAAGCTACTGCCCCTACTGCGGCGAACTGATTGAGCTTGTCATTGATACCAGCGAAAGCGAGCAGGAATATATTGAAGACTGCTTTGTTTGCTGCCGACCAATTACAGTAAAAACCAACGCTGATAATAGCGGTAATATCAACGTCACTTTACGAGATGAAAACAGTTAAACTTTGGCGGCCAGAAAAACTTAAGCCGCCTTATGTACGAGGAAGAAAAGTATTTTCTCTCGCTTTAAGAGGTTGGTCTCTCGCCCTGCAACAATTGATTAAACGTGGCCGCAACAGCTGCAACACCGCCCTGCAGCCAACCACCATCAACGGGAATAACAGCCCCCGTTACAAAGCTTGCTAATGGCGAAGCCAAAAACAAACACGCATTACCAATATCAGTTGTAGTGCCCATACGCTGAAGAGGCACCGATTTTTCACACAGTTTCATCGCTGCCGGCGTGGGCGCTAAGCGTGCCACCCCTTCAGTACCCGCTATGGGGCCCGGAATAATACTGTTAATGCGAACGCCGCTAGGACCCCATTCATTGGCAAGGTTGCGCGTAATCATATCAACACCCGCTTTGGCCGCCGATACATGAACTTGCGCAATCATAGGCATTTGCGCCTGCGGTGCTGAAATACTAATAACAGAAGCGCCGGGTTTGTTTAGCAAAGGAAAAATAGCGCGCATAACGTGATAGGTGCCAATTAAATCGATATCAATCACCGATTTAAAAGCATTGGGCGACATCTCATTAGCGAGTGCAGGAAAATTCCCAGCGGCACCCGAAACGACAACATCAAAGCCACCCATGGCTTTGGCCATATTCTCTAAGCCTAATTGCAAATCGTCATAATTTCGAACATCGGCAGCAAACCCCAAAGCCTTAGACGCGCCCAAAGCCTTGAGCGAAGCGACCGTATCATCAACCTTAGCTTGACTACGGCTTGCAACAGCAACTGATGCACCATGTTCGGCAAAGAGCTCGGCAATACCGCGATTAATCCCGCTAGTACCGCCAACCACCATGACATTTAAGGCGCTGCAATCAATTGTAATCATTCTATTTTCCCAACCTAAAATTATTTCGGCACTAGCTTTTATTAAAAAAAGCCGCCAACGCATCCGCAAACTCTTTGCCACCCAGCGCCACTTTAAAGTGTTGCGCTTCAGCCAGCATACACTGCTCTACACTGCTTTTATCCGCCGACTTTAGTAACGCTTTAGTGGTGACCAGCGCATCCGGCGGCACTGCCTGCAGCCGCAGCGCATAATCTACCGCTGCCGCCAACGCATCCTCGACAACAGCATTCACCAAACCACCTGCTTGCGCCTCCTGAGCAGTGAATGCATTCCCCAGCATCAACCACTCCGCAGCTTTTAAATAACCCGCTCGCCTAGGCAACAATAACGAACTCGCATACTCAGGGCATAACCCAAGTTTAGCAAAAGGCATCGAAAGGCTTGCACTCGGTGATGCAAATACCGCATCCGCATGCAACAACATCGTCGTACCGATGCCAATGGCTAGACCATCAACGGCAATAACAACAGGCTTGGGGCAATCCCTCAGCGCCACCATAAAGTGCCACAAACTTGACTGCTCGCTGACGACGCTATCGATTCCCATCGCGGCGAAATCAGCAAGATCGTTACCGCTAGTAAAGCACCCTCCAGCACCCGTAATAATGACAACTCTCGCGGTATCGTCAGCTGAAAAACCGTTCAGCAACGCCGCTAAATCAGCATACATCGCAAGATTGAGCGCGTTTTTAACGGCACCTCGATCCAATGTAATCAACCACGTTGCTCCGCCATTCACAGACTCAGCACAAATATGGCCAGAATTGAGCCCAATCGTCGATATATCTGTCATTTTTAGCCCTCTCGCTTGCAACGCTTCAGCAGCCCGCTACAATCGTCCGGTTTTATTTATTTTCCGTTATATTAAGTACAGTGTAGTGACTATGAGCCTTCGCAATATTTTATCTGAACGTGTTAGCCAAGCCATGCAGGCTGCAGGCATTCCCGCCGAGTGTCAACCGCATGTTGCCCCCAGTAAGAACGCCAACTTCGGCGACTACCAAGCCAACGGCGCAATGGGCGCCGCCAAGGCCATGAAAAGTAACCCTCGCGCCATTGCGCAGAGTATCGTCGAGCACCTAGCCATTGACGATATCGCCAGTAAAATCGAAATCGCTGGCCCCGGGTTTATCAACATACATCTACATAATAGTTGGTTGGCCGAAAGCGCGCAGGCATTAACGGCTAGCGAAGGCGCCAATAGCGCTAACGCATCACAAACAATTGCCGTCGATTACTCTGGTCCTAACCTCGCCAAAGAAATGCACGTTGGGCACTTGCGTTCAAGTATCATTGGCGATGCCGTGGTTCGCACGCTGGAATATTTAGGTTATACCGTTATTCGCCAAAACCATGTGGGCGACTGGGGCACGCAATTCGGCATGCTTATCGCGCACCTTGAAAGCGAGATGGCTAAAGGCGAAAACCCAACACTTGCGCTAAAAGACTTGGAAGTCTTTTACCAGCAAGCCAAAGTGCGTTTTGATCAAGAGCCCGACTTTGCCAATACCGCCCGCGAATACGTGGTTAAGCTGCAAGGTGGCAACGAAAAAATGCTGGCGCTATGGCAGCAATTTCGTGACATTTCACTAACCCACAGCCAAGAAATTTATCAGCACTTGAATGTGTCACTCAACGAAAGCCATGTGCGCGGCGAAAGCGCCTACAACAGCGACCTCGCTACACTGGTTAAAGAACTACAAGATCAAAAACTCGCAGTTACCGATAACGGCGCACAAGTCGTATTCTTACAAGAACTCGCAAACAAAGAAGGTGAGCCATCACCGGTGATTGTTCAAAAAGCCGATGGTGGCTATCTTTATTCCACCACCGATTTAGCCGCCCTTCGCTATCGCGCCAATACGTTAAATGCTCAGCGCATTCTGTATTTTATTGATGCCCGGCAATCACTGCACATGCAGCAAGTATTCACCACAGCGCGCAAAGCCGGCTTCGTAAAAGAAAGCGTTAGCCTAGAGCACCACCCCTTTGGCACGATGATGGGCAGCGACGGCAAGCCGTTCAAAACACGTACTGGAGGCACGGTTAAATTAGCCGCGCTGGTGACCGAAGCCTGCGAGCGAGCGCTTAATACTGTTAAAGAAAAAAATCCAACACTAGCCCCAGAAGAACTGCAAATAATCGCGAACAAAGTCGGTATAGCCGCCGTAAAATACGCCGACTTATGTAAAACGCGCACCAATGATTACATTTTCAACTGGGAAACCATGCTCAGCTTTGAAGGTAATACCGGCCCTTATTTACAGTACGCCTATACCCGTATTCGCAGCATTGTTCGCAAAGCCGAAGGCAGTAGCCTAGATGGCCCCATTGTAATAGCGGCCGAACAAGAAAAAGCACTCGCCATTAAATTACTGCAATTCCACGACTGTGCCGAACAAGTGGCTGCCGAAGCACTACCGCATTTAATGTGTACGTATTTATACGACCTCGCCAGCTTGTTTATGACCTTTTACGAAGCTTGCCCAATATTAAAAGACGGCGTAAGTGACGAAGCTAAAAATAGCCGGCTGTGTTTGAGCGCGAAAGTGAGTGAGGTACTGGAAGCCGGGCTTGGATTGCTGGGTATTGAAGTGATGGAGAAGATGTAGAAGCTTCCACACAATAAAAAAGGCTGTAATTGCAGCCTTTTTTATTGTGCCTCTGCCGCTCTAGCGCAATTCTTTCGGCAATGAAAAACTTACATTCTCAGGTTTACCGTCTAACTCAACAGGCGGTTTTGCGCCCAACTTTTGTAACCCCGAAATCACATCAGTAACCAGTACCTCCGGTGCCGAGGCCCCCGCCGTAATGCCAATATTCTTTTTCCCTTTAAACCACTCTGGGTTTAAATCTTCGGGGCCATCAATTAAATAAGCATCAGTGCCGCAGCGCTCAGCTAATTCGCGAAGGCGATTTGAATTAGAACTATTGGGTGAACCAACAACCAATACAGCGTCGGTTTCCAACGCTAACTGCTTAACAGCATCTTGGCGATTCTGGGTGGCATAACAAATATCGTCTTTACGCGGACCTTCGATATTAGGGAAACGGGCGCGTAGGCTTTCTATTACCTTCGCGGTATCATCCATCGATAATGTCGTCTGGGTGACGTAGGCTAATTTATTCGGGTTTTTTACGTGTAACGTAGCAACATCAGCCTCGTCCTCAACAAGGTAAATGGTACCGCCATTAGAGGTGTCGTACTGCCCCATAGTACCCTCTACTTCAGGGTGCCCTTCGTGCCCAATAAGTATGCACTCCCAGCCTTCAGTACTGTACTTTACAACCTCCAAATGAACCTTAGTCACCAAAGGGCAAGTCGCATCGAATACTTTAAGGCCTCGGTTTCTAGCCTCTTCCCGCACCGCCTGCGATACCCCGTGAGCACTGAAAATAACAATCACGTCATCGGGGATTTCACTTAGCTCATCAACAAAAATAGCTCCACGCTCTTTTAACGTTTCTACTACAAATTTATTGTGTACCACCTCATGGCGTACATAAATCGGAGCACCAAAAATATCTAACGCACGGTTTACAATATCAATTGCGCGATCAACACCAGCGCAAAAACCGCGAGGATTAGCCAATTTAATTTGCATAACATCTACCCAATATAAAAATGGAACAATCAACAAAAGAAGTAACTATTCAAGTGGGCTCGAAATAATGCCCACCCAAAAGGCGAATTGATTGTTTTCTGGGCATTCAAGCGTCAGGAACGCTTGCATAGTGCCCATGGATGGCTTGAACGGCCCAGAAAATGATCAGTTT
>NZ_CEXWTU010000081.1:0-5795 GCF_982758155.1 Marinagarivorans sp.
CGACCTCCTTACCTTCGTTGCTCAAAGCGTTACATGCCCCGGCATGCGCCCCTTTCAGCACCTCGATAAGAATGCCGATCTCTTCGCCTAATTGGATAAACTATTATTGCCTCGCCCCTAAGCACAAAAAAGGCGCCAAATAGGCGCCTTTTTACATTTCAAACCACACTAAACGCCAAACATTCCCGACAAGCGCTTATTTTTCAAGAAACCAAATAACCCTTTCGTCTCTGCAGTTCGCTGAATATAGCCATCGCAAATACTCAGTACATCAATATCATATGCTCCCGGCTCTAGATCTTGAGCAATTTCAACCCACTCAACTTCTGCGGAAGTTAGCTTACCCGCATCAATCTTGACTTGCTTTTGCTTATCGTCGCCAGCCATATCTAAATAAACAGGATCACCAAGCAATCTCTTGTACGGATCCATAACAACCATGACATGCGGCTTTAGCCTGCGCTCAAAGTTTTGCTCTACAACAACGGCAACCTCACCAGTATTAAGCTCCACCAAGGTACCCGTTGGGTACAAGCCAATAGCACGAATAAACTCAACAACAAGATCACCCTGAAAAAGACTATCTCGACCATCATAAAGCTGCGCCACCGCCTTAGACGGAGACAAAGGATACTTTTCACCCCGAGGGTTGGTCACCTCATCATAAAAAGTAACAACCGCTGCAACACGCCCTAGTAGTGGGATTTTCTCTCCGCGCAAATGAGCAGGAAAACCGGAGCCATTGATACGCTCCTGATGGGTTTTCACAACCGATATTACGCGAGGGGAAACATCAGGCACTGATTCCAAAATCTCAACACCCAAGAGAATAAAGCGCTCAAACTCAACCTGTTCAGATAACGAGCGCTCCTTTGCAGCCAACAGCTCATCGGCCAACCTTGTCTTGCCGACATCTTTAAGCAGGAGCCCCATCGCTAAAACTTCCAAATCGCCCTTGGACAAGCCCATATGACGACCAAGCAAGATTCCCCAAACAGCTGAGCGCACAGCATGACTATAGGTGTGCTCATCTTTTTGCTTAACGCGTGTCAACCAAGTGAATGCATCAGGACAGCGCAATACACTACCCACCATCGCACTGGCCGCACGCTTAGTATCCATAATTGCGCCAGCCGCATCCCCACCGCTTAATTGCTCCATCATTTTAGCAACAGCACCATAAACTTCCCGATGCAGCTCTCTGGCACCCGCCATCTCAGACTGCAAGGAAGCTGCGACAGGGTAGATATTCGGCTTAGTTTTTAGCCCCGCCATGGTAACCTTATCTGACGCGCTCGCCTTAGCTGCAGGCTTGCTACTCGCACGGGCCGTCGCGCTCAGTGTTTTTAGGCCGGCCTTAACTGGGCGCGCGCCCTTCAACACATCAATATAAATATGATGACACTGAGACTTCAGTAGGTTGATCTCTTCCATGTCACGAACATAGAAGCCCTGTAAAGGAAAAGGCGTTTGCGTCCAAGGGCGATCCAAGCCCGACACAAACATGCCTATAGTCACTTCACCAACTTCTATCTTTACTTGCTTAACGCCCACAGGCTTTATCCTCAACAAAAAAATGGCAACTACGTATACGCAAGCCAATACATCCCTTTCGATTATAAGCCTGCCAACAGGTGATGATAATAACCTATCGGACGTTTTTTAATCAATATCTATTATTTTTGTCATTAGATGACACAAATGAGCGCGAAGATTAATTCGCACTATGATACTGAGCTGACAATTCATGCACGCACTCAATAAAGGCACCCGCATTAGCAGGGTCGACCTCAGGCGTGATGCCGTGTCCCAGGTTAAATACGTGCCCATTACCCGCCCCATAACCGGCCAAGATTTTCGCAACTTCTTCACGAATGCGCTCAGGCTTAGAATACAAAATAGAGGGATCCATATTACCTTGTAACGCCACCTTGTCGCCCACACGACGCCTTGCGTCCGATATTGGCGTGGTCCAATCTAAACCCAAAGCGTCAACACCCGTATTGGCCATCGATTCCAGCCACTGCCCGCCACCTTTGGTAAACATGATAACCGGAACCTTACGGCCATCATGTTCGCGAATGAGCCCATCAACAATTTTTTGCATCGGCTTCAAGGAAAACTCTTGGTAAGCATCATGCGCCAGAGCCCCACCCCAGGAGTCAAAAATCTGCACCGCTTGCGCACCCGCTTTTATTTGCTCATTGAGGTATTCGGTTACCGATATTGCCAACTTATCAAGCAGAGCATGCATCAGGCCGGGGTCGTTATAAGCAAGCGCTTTTGCCTTGCGGAAATCCTTACTAGAGCCACCCTCTACCATGTAGGTCGCCAACGTCCAAGGGCTGCCGGAAAAGCCAATCAGTGGAACTCGACCGTTAAGCTCCCGACGAATGGTACGCACAGCATCGGGAACATAAGGTAAATCTTTGAGCGTGTTGACTATGGGTAGCGCATCAACATCTGCTGCAGTCGTTACCGTTTTCTTGAATTTTGGCCCTTCACCGGTTTCAAAGTATAAACCCAAACCCATCGCGTCAGGGATTGTCAAAATATCTGAGAACAAAATTGCAGCATCCAAGGGATAACGCTCAAGGGGCTGCAAGGTCACCTCACAAGCCAGCTCGGGATTCATGCACAAATCCATAAAACTTCCCGCCTTCGCACGCGAGGCGCGATACTCGGGCAAGTAACGCCCAGCCTGACGCATCATCCACACAGGGGTTGCATCCACAGGCTGCCGCATTAGCGCACGCAAAAAACGATCATTCTTGAGCTCAGACATTCCAAAACCTTATTCTTTATGAGTTTTATTAGCGCGCCCAATACCTGCGCACGACAAAGATAACAATGAGTTATACAACCGCCCCTTCACTTTATAAAGGCTGTTCTTACACAAAAGTGAAATTAAAACCAAAAAAAACCGGCATTTGCCGGTTTTTCTAAAAACAGCGATCTAGGCAGCCTTAAACTTCAAGATAATCCAGTATACCTTCGGCGGCTTCGCGCCCCTCCCAAATAGCCGTAACGACCAAATCAGAACCACGCACCATGTCACCGCCAGCGAAAACTTTAGGATTTGTCGTTTGAAACTTAAACGTTTGCTTTTCTGGCGCCACAACGGTCTGCCAATCGGTTAACTGCACGCCATTAGTCTCAAACCATGGCTCCGGGCTTGGACGGAATCCAAATGCAATCAAGACCACATCGGCAGGTAGGATTTCCTCACTACCCTCAACAGGCTCCGGACGACGGCGACCGCGCTCATCAGGCTCGCCTAACTGAGTGGTAATAACCTTCACACCCTCGACCTTACCATCCCCAACAATGCCCACCGGCTGGCGATTAAATAGAAACTCAACGCCCTCTTCCATAGCGTTTTGTACTTCACGACGCGAGCCAGGCATATTCTCTTGGTCACGACGGTAGGCACAACTCACACTCTCTGCGCCCTGACGGATAGAGGTACGATTACAATCCATCGCGGTATCACCACCGCCCAAGACAACAACGCGCTGCCCTTTAACGCTGACAAAATCGGCAGGATCTTTTTCAAAACCCAAGTTGCGGTTTACATTCGAAACTAAGAACGGCAAAGCATCATGAACGCCAGGCAACTCCTCACCCGGGAAGCCACCTTTCATATAGGTATAAGTCCCCATTCCCATAAAGACAGCGTCGTAATCTTCGAGCAGCTGCTCCATAGTGATATCAGTACCGATTTCCGTATTCAAACGGAATTCAACACCCATATCTTGAAAAATCTCACGACGGCGTGTCATAACAGATTTTTCGAGCTTAAACTCAGGAATACCAAACGTTAACAGACCGCCGATCTCTGGGTACTTATCAAAAACAACCGGCTTAACACCATTGCGCACCAATACGTCTGCGCAGCCAAGGCCAGCAGGACCGGCGCCAATAACGGCTACCTTTTTATCCGTCCATACCACCTTAGACATATCTGGGCGCCAGCCCATGGCAAACGCAGTATCGGTAATATACTTTTCCGCATTACCGATGGTGACTGCACCAAAGCCGTCATTCAACGTACAAGCACCTTCACACAAACGATCTTGTGGGCATACACGACCACAAACCTCAGGCAAAGAATTGGTCTGGTGAGAAAGCTCAGCAGCCTCTGTAATATTGCCTTCAGAGATCAACTTCAACCAATTAGGAATGAAGTTATGCACAGGGCACTTCCATTCACAATAGGGATTACCGCACTCTAAACAACGGTGTGATTGATCTTGAACTTCTTCTTCATTGAACGGCTGATAAATCTCAACAAATTCCGCCTTGCGGACATCAATGGCTTTTTTAGAGGGGTCTTGGCGACCAACATCTAAAAATTGAAAATTGTTATTTAAACGCTTACCCATAACGATATCTCAAATAGCTGCGGCCCAGCACGCTGGGCACTGGCTGATTATTCTCCGCGCGAACCCAAGCTGGTTAACAAACTCTGTAAACTCGCGGCCTTTGGCTTAACAAGCCAGAAACGTCCGACCATGTAATCAAAGCGATCCAATATATGCTGCCCCCACGCACTCTGGGTCTCTGCAACAAACTCTTTGATGACACCGCGAAGATGATTACGGTGCGCCTCAAGTGACTCCGTATTTACACGTACGATATCAACTAGCTCATGGTTATAGCGATCGACAAACGCATTATCCTCATCAAGGACATAGGCAAAACCGCCGGTCATACCTGCACCAAAGTTGATGCCTGTCTTACCTAGCACGGTAATTACACCGCCAGTCATGTATTCACAGCAATGATCGCCCGCCCCTTCAACTACCGCGAAAGCACCGGAGTTACGAACACCAAAGCGCTCACCAGCACCACCAGCCGCAAATAATTTGCCGCCCGTAGCGCCATATAAGCATGTATTACCGACAATGCTCGTCTCCTGTGTCGCAAATGTAGAGCCTGCTGGCGGCCGAATAACAAGCTTACCGCCCGCCATGCCTTTACCAACATAATCGTTAGCATCACCTTCAAGGTACATATTAAGGCCGCCGGCATTCCAAACACCAAAACTCTGGCCAGCAATACCTCTCAAATTCAACTTGATCGGTGCACCGTTCATGCCCAAATTACCGTGACGCTTCGCTATTTCACCACTCAGACGAGCGCCAATGGAGCGATCGCAGTTAGTGATTGCAAAGTCAAACTCCCCACCGGTTTTCCCTTCGATAGCTGGCAATACTGCCACCACCATCAACTCAGCTTTTTTGCCTTCATCATAGGGATTATTGCGCTCAACCTGACACGACCTAGGCTTACTCTTAAGAAAGTCATCCGTGTAGATAATTGGAGCTAGATCTAGCTTCGCATGCTTGGCTGTCGTACCGTCGATAACTTCCAGCAAATCAACACGACCGATCAATTCATTAAGCGAACGAACACCTAATTTAGCCATCCATTCGCGTGTCTCTTCTGCAACAAAGCGAAAGAAATTCATAACCATTTCAACGGTGCCGATGTAATGATCTTTACGCAACTTCTCTTGTTGCGTTGCAACACCCGTCGCACAGTTATTCAAATGACAAATACGCAAATATTTACAGCCCAGCGCAACCATTGGCGCAGTACCAAAACCAAAACTTTCCGCACCCAGAATTGCCGCCTTAACAACATCAAGGCCCGTTTTTAAGCCGCCATCTGTTTGTACGCGCACTTTGTCACGTAAATCGTTAGCGCATAAGGTTTGATGCGTCTCTGACAAGCCGAGCTCCCATGGAGAGCCCGCATGTAAAATAGACGTCAACGGACTAGCCGCTGTA
>NZ_CEXWTU010000081.1:5805-15674 GCF_982758155.1 Marinagarivorans sp.
AAATGGTAATCAAGTCGGCATAAGCTTTTGCAACACCCGCAGCGATAGTGCCAACGCCAGGACGCGATACCAGCTTCACAGACACTAACGCACTAGGATTAACCTGCTTAAGATCGTAGATAAGCTGAGCCAAATCTTCAATCGAGTAGATATCGTGATGCGGCGGCGGTGATATTAGCGTAACGCCGGGTACCGAATAGCGTAAACGCGCAATCAAATCATTCACTTTAGCGCCGGGCAGCTGTCCACCCTCTCCAGGCTTAGCACCTTGCGCGACCTTAATCTGTAAAACTTCGGCATTACTCAAATATGCAGGTGTAACGCCAAAACGACCAGAAGCAACCTGCTTAATTTTGGACATTTTCACGGTGCCGTAACGCACAGGGTCTTCACCACCCTCACCACTGTTAGAACGACCGCCCAAAGTGTTCATAGCTTCAGCTAAAGCTTCGTGTGCCTCTGGCGATAATGCGCCAAGCGACATACCCGCCGAATCAAAGCACTTAAAGAGGTTTTCAACAGGTTCAACCTCATCAAGCGGTACCGGCTCAATATCTTTACGAATAGCCAACAAATCACGCAGTGTCGCAACCGGGCGCTCGTTAATTAGTTTGGCGTAGTCGCGCCAAGCTGAATACTCACCGGTTTGAACAGCCGCGTGCAACGCCTCAATAACATCGGGGTTGTAAGCGTGATATTCATGGCCGTGAACGTACTTGAGAATACCGCCGTGATTAATCGGTTTGCGCGCCTTCCAGGCAAGCTTAGATAAGATCTTTTGGTCAATCTCAAGATCTTCAAAACAAGCACCTTCAATACGACTTGGCGTACCATCAAAACAGAGCGAAACCACATCACTACTCAAACCGATCGCTTCAAATAACTGCGCACCGCGGTAAGAGGTAATCGTCGAAATCCCCATTTTAGACAGGATTTTCAACAAACCTTTATTAATACCACCGCGATAGTTTTTGTAGGCAGAATCAACATCGGTAAGTAAATCGCCCGACTCGATAAGACTATTAATAATGTAGTAGCTCAGATACGGATAAACCGCCGTAGCCCCATAACCGATCAACGTCGCTACATGGTGAGAGTCACGCGCGGTCGCTGTTTCAACAACGATATTGGCATCACAACGTAAGCCGTCATTGGTTAAACGCTGATGCACAGCACCCGTCGCCAATAAGGCATGAATGGGCACGAAGCCTTCCTTAAGGCCCGCATCGCTCAATACTATAATCGTTTGCCCAGCCTTAACATCAACGACCACCTCTTCAACCAGCTGGGTTAATGCTGATCTGAGATCAGTTTTATCGGCATCGTAATGCAAGCTATACGTTTTAAGAGGATACTTTTCACTATCAACAGCCGCCAAGGCTCTGAATTTGTCCGGAGATAATACTGGGCTGCTTAAAATAATACGGCGAGCATGCGCCTCAGTTTCATCAAATACGCTGAGCTCGCGCCCGAGACAAGTTTCCAACGACATGACGATAGCTTCGCGAAGCGGGTCGATGGGAGGGTTTGTTACCTGCGCAAACTGCTGGCGAAAATAATCGTAGAGCGAGCGCTGATGCTGAGACAATACCGCCATAGGCGTATCATCACCCATAGAGCCTACAGCTTCTTGTCCGCCCTCAGCTAACGGTCGCAAAACCAAATCACACTCTTCAAAAGTGACCTGGTTCATTTTCATATAAGTCTTCACTAACTCATCAGGCAAGCCGCCCTCAGCCTGGTCACGCGCCAAGCTGGATTCAATGCGCGTCGCTTGCTCATTCAACCACTTGCGATAAGGTTTGCTGTTTTTCAGCTGATTATCGATATCTTCGGTGTGAAATAGCTTACCGGTTTCGGTATCAACTGAAAGCATCTGCCCTGGCCCTAAACGACCTTTGGCCACAACATCTTCCGGCGCATAATCATATACACCCACTTCGGAAGCCACCGTAATCAGATCATCTTTTGTGATGACCCAGCGCGAGGGGCGCAAACCGTTCCTATCTAGCGTACAGACCGCATAGCGGCCATCGGTGACCACTAAGCCGGCAGGGCCATCCCAAGGTTCGATGTGCATTGAGTTATATTCGTAGAATGCCTTGAGATCCTGATCCATCGTCTCAACATTCTGCCACGCAGGCGGTACAAGCATTCTTACCGCGCGGTGTAACTCCATACCGCCGGTCAACAACACTTCCAGCATATTATCCAGGCTAGAGGAGTCGGAGCCGGTACGATTTACCAGTGGCGCAACCTCATTAAGGTTTGGCAGTAGATCATTCTGGAACTTAGGAGTACGCGCTAACGCCCAGTTGCGGTTGCCGACAATCGTATTAATTTCACCGTTGTGAGCCAACATTCTGAAAGGCTGAGCTAACGGCCAGCGAGGTAATGTATTCGTTGAAAAGCGCTGATGGAAAACGCAAATAGCGGTTTCCATGCGCTCATCACCCAAATCTAAAAAGTACCTGGGCAGGTCAACAGGCATCATCAAGCCCTTGAACGAGACTACCGCACTACTAAGGCTTGCCACATAAAAATCAGCATCTTCAGCTAGCGCTTTTTCAATACGGCGCCGAACGAGGAACAATTTAGAATTAAAAGCCTGCTCGTTTGTTTCGGTGGTATTAACAAATAAGTGGAAAAAATCAGGCTCACTCTCCTTTGCAATTGGACCAAGGCACTCAGAGTTAGTCGGCAACTGACGCCAGGCCACATCGCTTAACCCCTCACGAGCCAGCTCAGCAACAATCACTTGCTTAGCGCCGCTAGAAGTCGCGTCGTTTTTGCTAAACATAAAAGCGCCGACGCCATATAGCGTGCTCAGCTCAAAGTTCGCGTCCTCTTTAGCCACCGTACGCAAAAAGCTATCTGGCTTCTTAATTAAAAGACCACAGCCATCGCCCGTTTTACCATCGGCAGCAATACCACCCCGGTGAGTCATACAGGTCAACGATTCTATTGCGGTCAGCAACAACTTATGACTGGCTTGCCCTTTAAGGTGGGCAATCAAACCAAAACCACAATTGTCTTTAAACTCATCTAACCGGTACAGGCCAGTATTCATAAGCAGATTCACTTCACTAAGTTGTTAATACATCGAGCCAGATCGCCAGTCAAAACAGTGACTAACGCGGCATCGGCAATGGGTTTTAATAGGCTGCAAGTTCTCGATATATTTCCGATGACTTACAGGCTTCAGTAACAGCCCCGATTGTCAGCCACTGATACCCTTTCTGTTTTCAATTGTGCGCACTACTGTTGCCGTATTTGAAGCACTACCGTAAGAGATAGCGATCTATGCGACTTTTGCGCCAACATTCCATATGGCGAAGGCTGTCTCAAACTTCGCAGATTTACTGCCAGAGACAAAAAAGCCCCTAAAGAAAGGGGCTTGCCTGATAAATTGGCGCTGAATGTTAACGGCTAAGACTCAAATTGGCAAGATCAGCACACCTTAACTGACGAACTGCTTGACCAATTCGCCCCAACTTAGGGCGTTTGTTGCTTATACGCTGCTATTTCTAGCCTCACTGCCGCCATGCTTTTAGGCCAAGGCCCCGCTTTGAGCTGACCACTTGGCAGGTTACTCATCGCCGCCAATGCTGAATCTTTATCTGCGTAGTAGCCCTCAACAACAACAAACCAGCTTTTCCCTGAGCGTATAGATCGATATATGCGTAAAGACGTACGATTACGCTGGCTGCTGACAAACTCCTCCAGGGCTGGCAACGATTTCGCTGCTGACACCTGCAAAACATAGCCATTTTTAGCCATTGCCATCAACGCAGATTCATCAAGCGTTAACCCCTCAAGTGCCGGCTTTGCACGAGAAACGAGTGCGGGCTTAGCAGGCTTCGCCTTGATGGCTGCTTTTGGCTCCAATGCGGCCCTAGGCGAGACCTCGTCTACTTTAGGCTCCGCATTGGCTTTAGTGTCAATTTGAGTGTCAACACTAATCGATACTGGAACAGTAGCCTCGACCTTATCAACCGGCAGGACCTCAGGCTTCGCAACCGTACTTTCAGTAGACGACTGACCTTTCAATAAAGAGTCCGCGCTGGATTGAGAGCTAACCATGACCTCACCACTCGAAACCGATGATGACTCAATCGCCACAGTAACCGGAGCACTAGATATGAGCGGTTTAGTAACAGCCTCAGGAACAGAAGCCTCATCAGTATCTCGAGATAAAAACCCCCACGTTAATACCGCTACCAATGCAATCAAGGCCAGCACATGCCAGATGGGCAGCTTGCTCCACCACGGCTCAACCCTGGAATCAACCTCTTGCCATGCCGACTGAGCCAAACGCAATAGCTCTCCGGGCCGACCAGCAGACTCATTCCACAAAGCACAAACCATATCATCATCAAAAGGAAGCGCTTGATCTGGGTGAGTACTCGCGAACTCTTCCGAGAGCAACTCTGTTGCATCACTTAAGGGAAATGCAGGTAATACACAATCGCGCACTTCAACATCAACAAGATTCAAAGCATCAAGACGCTGCGCGGCACCCGGTTCACCGATAAAAACTAAAGCCAAGCCGACTTCCGTATCAACACCACCCTGAAACACACTTGCCAAAGCGGCCAATGCTTGATCATCGAAGTTATGCGCATCATCAATGATCAATATTTTACGTAACTGCTCCCGCTTAAGCCCCGAGTCATAGTGGCGCAACGCGATAATTGACTGCCCAACACTCTGGCCATCTTTAACATCAATGCCTAAAGACGTGAGCAAGCAATCGAAGACCTGCGAAGTCGGCAGGCCCGCTGGCAACGCTAAAACACCGCAACTCACATCCTCAGGTAATTCACCGGCCATGCGATGGGCGAACACTGTTTTACCAGCCCCAACCTCGCCATCAACGACCTGTAAACCACCCGAAAATTGCGCTAAGTGCAATAGCTGCCTCATAACGCCTTGCCAAGTTGGCGGGTTTACAAAACTTGCCCCCCCCACAAAGGGAATCGTCGCCTCTAATGCGCTAGACATCGTGTGCTCTCCTTAATTTTTCAGCTGCAAAGTGAATTCAAGTTAACCAAGCGCGCTTAGCTGCTGATCTAATAAATTGGCATCAAACTCGGAGGTTACCACAGCCTGCCCCAACTGTTTCAGCAGCACTAACCTTAACTCGCCATCAAGGACTTTTTTGTCTACTGACATTCCCGCAACGAAATCAGCTTTAGTCATATTACCTGGAGGAGAAGTAGGAAGCTTAGCCCGCGCGATAACTTTAATTGCGCGGTCATAATCAACCTGCGAAATCCACCCCTGCAAGTATGAAAGCTCACAAGCCATTGCCATACCGGCACCGACAGCCTCACCATGTAACCAGACCCCGTACCCTTGAACATTCTCAATAGCATGCCCGTAGGTATGGCCAAGATTTAGAATCGCACGAATACCACCCTCACGCTCATCCTCAGCCACCACCTCAGCCTTAACTTCACAGCTTCTATATATGGCATACGCAAGGGCCTCTGGATCTCTCGCCAGCAAAGCATCCATATTACTTTCAAGCCAATCTAAAAAGACTGTATCCGCAATAAGGCCGTACTTGATAACCTCTGCAAGCCCAGCAGATAGCTCCCGTTCAGGCAGCGACTGCAGTAAGTTTGTATCGATAAGTACCGCCTTCGGCTGATAAAACGCTCCAATCATGTTTTTCCCTAGCGGGTGGTTTACACCGGTTTTACCACCAACAGATGAATCAACTTGAGAAAGCAAGGTTGTAGGTACCTGAATAAATTCCACACCGCGCTGGTAGCAAGCGGCAGCAAACCCAGCCATATCACCAACAACGCCACCACCGAGAGCAATAATCACACAACGACGGTCGAAACGCTGCTCAAGTAAAGCATCGAAAATTCCATTTAAAGCCTCTAAATTTTTAAACTTTTCACCATCAGGTAACAACACTGACTGGAGTTTTTTGGGAGGACTACCTAAGGCGTTTAGCGTACTCAGCAGAGACGGTAAAATGATCTCAGCAATAGTATTATTTGTCACAACCATCACCTGACGCCCGCCCACTAACGGCTGCCACAACGCTGATGATGAAATAGCATTTGCACTGATGTGAATGGGGTAGGATCGATCTTTAAGGTTAACCGTTAGTAAACGTTCAGTCATAGTGTTAGCTCAGCAATCATAAAAGGCCCGAACAACAGGCCGTCAAAACGCTGAGCATGCTAAGCCGTTTAACCCACCAAAGGCAAGCTATGCCTCAAGTTGAGCGCATATTTGATGGACAACACCTTTGGCACCACGAATATCGGTCATTATGCTCGCATGCGCTGCCGCCTCATACAATGGAGTGCGTAACTCTAACAACTCTTGTATTTTTGCCTTTGGATCTTTGACCTGTAAAAGCGGGCGCTTCTTATCCTTACTCGTTCGCGCGCTAAGCTGATCCAAAGAGGCCTGCAAAAAAAAGACATGCCCCAACTCCCTAAGCAATGGAATATTTTCAGGCTGCGTGACAATACCGCCGCCAGTCGCAATCACCATGGATGCATGTTCATCCAGCAGGTCCTTCAGCACGGCAGTTTCTCGAGCACGAAAACCCTCTTCACCCTCGACATCAAAAATCCAAGGAATATCAGCGCCTGTACGATCCTCAATCACTGAATCAGTATCAACAAAGCTAAAACCAAGTCGGGAGGCTAGAAGCCTCCCGACGGTGGATTTGCCGGCCCCCATGGGGCCGACAAGAATAATATTAGAATGTTTACTCATTAGTTATTCGTCAATGTGCTCGACATGATACGAGGAGTGATAAAGATGATTAACTCACGCTTATCTTCGCTCTGAGTATCCTTGCGAAACAAACGCCCCAACACCGGAATATCACCCAGTAGTGGTACTTTTGATTGACCAGTAACTATTTCGTTTTGGAAAATACCACCCAACACAACCGTCTGGCCGTCAGCAACAAGTACTTGCGTATTAAGCTCTGTCACATCGATAGTTGGAATACCCGCATTGGTTAGCTGCCCAACAGAATCCTGATTAATCTTTAAGTCCATAATGATGTTGTCATCAGGTGTAATTTGAGGTGTTACTTCAAGCTTTAATACAGCCTCTTTAAATGAAACTGTTGTCGCACCGCTGGCTGACGCTTCCTGGTAAGCGATCTCAGTACCATTTTCTATAGATGCTGTCTGCTTGTCGCCAGTAATAACTTTTGGTTGGCTGACAATTTCGGCAAAACCACTTTCTTCCAAGGCAGATATTTCAAGACCGAGCATCACATCACCCGAGATAACACTCCATGTAAAGTTGCCAAACGAATCAATAACACCAAGATCTACAGCTCTAGACGAATCCTCCCCAATAACCTTACCCTCAACATCAGTCAAACTAAAGGCTCCGCCTTCCCCTGGGTTATTGAAGAACTCCTCCATTTTCCCGCTATAACCATGCTTCGTTTTGCCGCCATTCGAGAAGCTTTCACCACCCAAGTTAATACGAGACCCTAGCTCTTTCCTGAAATTATTATTAGCTATCACAATACGCGCTTCGATCATCACCTGCCGAATTGGCACGTCTATTTGCTCTATAACTCGGCGAAAGTCATTAATCTTATCCTCAGTATCAGTAAGGATAATGGAGTTAGTTCGCTCATCAACAATCGCATGACCACGATCGGATAGAATACTACCCGTTGAGTTACGCTGACTGCCACCTCCAGCTCCACCACCGGACTGCCCACCACTACTTTCAGCAAACAGATCAAATAACTCACGCGCATTAGCGTAGCGCACGCGTATATATTCGGTTCGCAAGGGAGCTAGCTCTTCTAACTGTTTCTGAGTCGCCAATTCTTGACGCTCGCGTTCTGCAATTTCAGCCGCAGGCGCAACCATCAAAACATTACCAACTTGACGCTTATCTAAGCCCTTAGTTTTTAGTACTAACTCAAGCGCCTGATCCCAGGGAACATTATCCAAACGTAATGTAATGCTTCCCTTCACCGTGTCACTAGCGACTAAGTTTAAGTCCGTAAAATCTGCAATTAACTGCAGCACTGAGCGCACTTCAATATTTTGGAAGTTCAAAGACAACTTCTCGCCGGTGTAGGCAAACTTCGCACGCTTCTCTTCAACTTCAGCTTGAGTTAAAGGCTTGATACTGACTACATACTCATTATCGGCTTGGTAAGCAAGGTAGTCATATTCGCCGATAGCATCAATTTTAAGAACTGTACGCAAACTACCTATCGTTGCATCAATCATTTGAACAGGTGTTGCGAAGTCAGTTACATCTAGCTTACGACGTAAGGCATTAGGTAAATCGGTTTGCAAGAACCCTATCTCTATACCGCCTGCAACCTCTTCAACATCAATGCTTACTCCAGGGTTGCTCAACTGAACAATCACCTTACCCTCGCCGGCATCACCACGACGAAAATCAATATTTTTAATTTCAGACACCGACTTATCAAAGCGACTTTTTGGCTTAGACAGAACTGGTGATGCCGCCGTCGACACTGGGCTAGCTTTAGCCTCTAAAGAGGCAATCGCTTTTGCTCCTCCCCCCACTTCCATTATGAGATCAGTGCCCTCTATGCGTGTTGCGTATGGCTCAAGCGTATTCATATTCACGATTAAACGTGTCCTATTGCCGCCCGCCACAACGACAGCACTGCTGATGCTGCCCATTTCCATATTGAATTTTTTCTGTGCTAATGCATTTTCAACATCAGCAAAATCCAGCACGATGCGAGCAGGCTGCTCAATCGTGTAGCCTTGAGGATTTGAAGGAGTTTCATCAAACATCAGGCGAATCTCAACCCGGTCACCTGGCAGCTCAGAGAATTTGACATCTTGAAGCTCACTTGACCAAGCAAGTGGAGTGATTATCAAACCGGATAGAACTCCAGCAATCTTTCGGTATTTTGTGAACATGCCAGTTATTCCTTCTCAGATAATTTTATTGTTCTAGGACGTTGGACCCAACCACCCAAACCATCACCGACAATCTCCACAAGATTGAGTTGGGTGGTCGTAGCGGCAGTAATCTTACCGTGATTTTTACCAATATAGTTTTTTACAGTCACCCGGTGAATACCCCCAGAAGGATCTTTCACCAAAGCCCAAAGAGCTCCATTTTGCTCCAGAGTACCCACCATGGCAAGTGAGTCAAGATTGAACGACTCAAGAAAATCCTTCACCCTCAAAGGATCGGGCTTAACATCAGGGTCTCTCGTACCTTCAATAGTCGTGACTATAACAGGTTCATCAAAAGGGCTTCTCATGGCTGTAGAGCCGTAGATGAAGGGGTCAAATGTACGCACGGGCGGAAGGGGCTCAATACTACCCTCAGGCCGAGCCTTAACCCCCTCGATGTAGCGAGTCAAATCGGCTGAATCCTTAGATGATACACAGCCAGCTAACAAGAGCAGCCCAATTGAAGATAGGAATAATTTTCTGTTAAACATAGTTATCACTCCTGATCCTTATAGCGGTAAGTTTTTGCCACAACATCCATACTCAAGTTGGAGCCATTTGCTCCTTCCGAGCGTTTAATGGAAAAGTCATGCAAGGTAACAATTCGAGGCATGCCCGCAATACCGCTAACGAAAGCACCAAACTCATGGTAGCCGCCGGAAACTTTAATATTGATAGGAAGCTCTATATAAAATTCAGCCGGCTTCTCGGGCTGAAGTTTCACGCTCTCAATAACTAATCGACTTTGAGTACCCTTTTCATCAATATCATCAACTAAGTCTGGGACCTCTGTATCATCCGGCAGTTGTTTTTTAAGCGCCTCAAATGACTCTTCCATTTCAGCAATCTGCTTACGGTACCGGTCAAGGTTTGCAGCTTCAAACGCCTTAGCTTCAAAATCTTTCT
>NZ_CEXWTU010000081.1:15684-19685 GCF_982758155.1 Marinagarivorans sp.
GGTATAGTTACCAATTATTAGAGCAACTTTCTTTAAGGTAACTTCACTCCTCGCTGCAACCTCTAACTGGGTGTTTTTATCTTTAACAACCAAGAAAAAAACGCCAACAATAATCAGAACGATTGCAGCAATCCAGATAAAGACCCTGCCGGCGAAAGGCCAAACACCTACCCGGTCCCAGTCGAGCGAAGATACATCAAAACCCTGAAGCTGCTCAACCAACTCATTTAAATTTGCCATACGCCCCCCTCTATTTATTTTTATCGTCTTCGCTAGAAGGGACAACCGTGTTTAATACTACAGAAAAGCGCACCGCTTGCTCGCCATAAGCTGGGTCCGCCGTCACAGATTTGAGATTAGACTCAGAAAACCATGTCGAATTATCGATATTACGCATTAGTGATGCCACCCGACTATTAGACTCCGCAACACCGTCAAGTGTAATGCCATTTCCCTTTCTTACCATCGACAAAATAAATACACCATCAGGGATGGCACGAACAAACTCATCAAAATAGCGAACAATAACCGGGCGAGTCCCCTGAAGATCTTGAATAACCCGCATACGTGAAATCAAGTCTTCTCGCTTTCGCTTTAACTCCTGAATCTCCGCCACTTGCTTATTCAAAACAGCAAGTTCATCTTTTAACAGCTTATTTCGATACTCTTGATTATCAATAGCGCCATTCACAACGCTAACCCAAATAAACGCAGCAATGCCAGCCAGAATACAAACAAAAACGGAGTGTGATATAAATTCTTGCTTTTTTTCTCGACGAAACTCTTCACGCCAACTGAGTAAATTAATTCTAGCCATCTTAATCAAAACTCCTTAACGCTAAACCGGTCACAATCATTAATGAAGGAGCATCATTAGCCAACGCCGCAGAATTCACTCTCGAAGATACCGACATATTGGCAAAAGGGTTAGCAACAGAGGTTTGTGTTTCAAGCTTATCTTCAACCATGTCGGACAAGCCATCCATTGAAGCAACACCCCCGGCAAGCAATACGTGGTCAACCTCATGGTACTGGCTCGATGAAAAGAAAAACTGTAGCGAACGCGTCACCTGCTGAACGACATTATCTTTGAACGGCTCAAGTACTTCAGCCTCATAATCATCAGGCAAACCACCTTGCCGCTTCGCCAGGCCGGCCTCCTCTTCAGATAAACCGTATCGACGCTGAATTTCTTCGGTAAGCTGCTTGCCGCCAAACAACTGCTCACGAGCATAAACAATCTTTCCCTCAACCAACACACTGAGCGTAGTCATAGTTGAACCGATATCAACAATAGCAATGACTTTATCGTAAGCGCCCTCGATTTGATCTGCCTGTAAATCAAAGGAACGCTCCAAAGCATAAGCCTCAACATCAACGACTTTTGCAGTAAGCCCTGCTAGCTCCATGACGGCTTCACGTGTTTCAACGTTTTCGCTGCGACAAGCCGCCAACAAGACGTTGACCTGCTCCGGTGATTTCTCAGACGGACCAAGAACATCGAAGTCGATCGAAACCTCTTCCAGAGGATAAGGAATATACTGATCAGCCTCCAATGAAATCTGTAGCTCCATTGCGTCATCGGTCAGGCCAGCTGGCATTTCAATGGTTTTTGTAATCACAGCCGAGCCCGGTACGGCTAGCGCAACATCACGCACCTTTGTACGCGCCTGCTGTATCGTCGCCTTAACAACTTGAGCCACCGCATCAACATCGCTGATATTCTTTTCAACAACGACGCCTGGAGGTAAAGGTCTGACAGAGTAATTTTCCACGCGATAGCTGTCGCCATGCCTAGTGAGCTCTATCATTTTTACTGTCGTCGAGCTGATATCCAAACCGAGTAACGGCTTGCTTTTTTTGCTTAGAAAGCTGAGAACACTCATTTTAATATTCTTATCCGCTATTGAGCTGCTGTTAATGTTATAGCACTTGAGTTCGCACCTGCAACAGTACTCGACCTATGCAGAGATGTAAAAGGCTATATACTGTGAAGCCCTCGTACATCACGGTTAACTCTAAAACGACGCTTGCTGTCGTTTATACCTGCAAAGACAATGCTTAAATCATTATTACGTATTATTATTTGGCTCGCATTGACCTTGGTCGGCGGCACTACCCTAAGCTTAGCAGGGATGTACCTATATCTCAGCCCGGCATTACCTTCTGTCGAAAGTCTTCGGGAAGTAAAACTCCAAACCCCGTTAAGAGTTTATTCGGCAGATAACAAGCTTATTGGTGAATTCGGCGAACAGCGCAGAACACCAATTCGCTACCACGACATCCCCGAACGCTATATCGATGCCCTGCTTGCTGCAGAGGATGAAGAATTCTACTCTCATAACGGCGTTTCCATAAAAGGGCTTATGAGAGCCGCTTCACATTTATTGATCACCGGCGAAAAAAAATCCGGCGGATCAACAATCACCATGCAGGTTACTCGCCACTTTTTCCTCAACAAAAAGAAGCACTTCAAACGAAAGTTTAATGAAATACTACTAGCGATTAGGATTGAAAAGGAACTCGATAAATCTGAAATTCTGGAACTTTACGTTAACGTTATGTTTATGGGGAGTCGGGCCTACGGCATCCAAGCCGCCGCCGAAACCTATTACGGAAAGGATGTAAGAGCTCTAAGCACAGCACAACTTGCCACACTTGCAGGACTCTATAAGGCCCCTTCAATCTGGAACCCCCTTAGCAACCCAGAGCGAGCCAAGGAGCGACGTGACTGGATACTCCACCGCATGATGGGTATAGGGAAGATAGATGAAGACACTTTAAGGCAAGCGCTCAGCGAACCCGTAACCGCACAATATCATCGACACCAGCTAGACTTTAACGCACCCTACATTGCAGAAATTGCACGCCAACAAGCAATAAACTTATTAGGCCCCAAAGCCTATACCGACGGCTACAGCATTTACACATCGATAAACAGTAAACTCCAATCCAGCGCACAAGAAGCTGTTCGCACCGGACTCATAACCTACGACAAACGCCACGGCTACCGCGGGCCCGAGCGCCGCATCGGAAAGTCCAGCCTAGAACAACAGCTCGAAGCCCTTAAACAGCGGCCACTAGCCTACAATCTAACACCAGCGCTCATATCAAAGGTTAACGACGACTCTATTGAAGTCTATTTATCGGCCCACGAGACCGCCACCGTCTCGTGGGCGACACTCTCCGAAAAACTACGCCTCTATCAAAGCGAAAACGCTACAAAATCTGCCCCAGAAACGCCGCACCCACTCTTTCAAGCAGGCGACATTATTCGCCTACTTAAAAACACCAACGGCGACTGGAAGCTCACCCAAATCCCCGAAGCACAATCAGGAATTGTCTCTATTGACGCATTTTCAGGGGAGGTTGTAGCACTTGTCGGTGGCTACAACTTCGAGCTCAGCAGCTTCAACCGCATTATCCAAGCAGAGAGGCAACCCGGATCAAACTTTAAAGCGTTCCTATACACCGCTGCATTAGAAAACGGATTTACGCCAGCAACACTCATCAACGACGCTCCCGTTGTTTTCGACGACAACCAACTCGAAAGCACATGGCGCCCAGAGAACTCAAGCGGGAAATTTTATGGCCCAACACGCTTACGCAAAGCACTCTATTTATCACGCAATCTCGTATCCATAAGAGTTTTGCGCAGCATTGGCATCAACACGGCCACAAAAGATATTGCACGATTCGGGGTTGACCCTACGCTACTCCCAAGAGATCTCTCCCTCGCACTTGGCAGCTATGCAATGACGCCATTCGACGTAGCCGCAGGCTATGCAACCTTTGCCAATGGGGGCTATAAAATAACGCCATTCATTGTTGATAGCATCGACAATGATATCGGCGAGAGCATATTCAAAAGCCCGCGAGCACACATCTGTCGCAACCAACCCTGCATGAACAACGCTCCATTCTCTTTTGATCGAGACGCTTTTAGCCTCAGCACAAAAACACAAGCCATCACGCAGGCAGCACCCGAACTAACCGAGGCG
>NZ_CEXWTU010000082.1:0-17368 GCF_982758155.1 Marinagarivorans sp.
GGGCCTATACGGATATAGGTCATTAGGGTAACGCATGGAGCAGTTACCGAGGCATATAACGCTTTGGGCAACGAAGGCAAGGATGTCGATATCAAGCATTAGTGGATGAAATATTGTTTCCTCGCCCCTAACGCCCACCTCCCCCTACGACTTGCGCAGCCCACTTCCCCGCCCAAAACGTATTTATTAGCCGAAACCTTACGAACTTGCTAAAATGCCGCCCCCTATTAATGGAGGTGTGTTTTGTCTGATTTCACAATCCCTAGCGGCGCCTGGGTTTTATTGGTTTTTGCCATGGGTGGCTGCTACGTGCATTTTCGTGGCAAGGTGCGGCATCGCTTCTCGCGGCAACTGTTCGACCACTCAACGGTGATGTCGCCTATTAACTGCTTGATGTATCTTTTTTCAAAGGCGCCCTCTACGCCCTACCACAACCCTCAAGACTACCCTGCCCTAAAGGTACTGGAAGACAACTGGGAGATTATTCGGGATGAGGCTTTGGCCTTGCAGGCCGAGCAGCGCATTGTGGCTTCGCAGAACTTGGACGATGTTGGTTTTAATTCGTTTTTTCGTACAGGCTGGAAGCGTTTTTACTTGAAGTGGTACGGCAACGATCTAACCTCGGCCAATGACATGTGCCCCAAAACCGTGGCACTGCTAAAACAAGTTCCCTCTATTAAAGCGGCCATGTTTGCTTCCCTGCCGCCAGGCGCTAAGTTGCAGCAACACCGCGACCCTTATGCGGGCTCACTGCGCTACCACTTGGCACTCACTGCCCCAGGTGATGAGGACTGCGCAATTTATGTGGATGGCGAACCCTATGTATGGCACGACGGGAAATCGGTGATGTTTGATGAGACGTTTATTCACTACGCCAGAAATGACACCGACAAACAACGGATTGTATTGTTTTGTGATGTTGTAAGGCCCATGTGGTTTGCACCGGCAGCATGGCTTAATGCGGCTTTTTCGCGCATTGTCATGGGCGCAGCAGTCTCTAAAAATCAGCCGGGCGATAAAGTAGGCGCTATCAATAAGTTGTTTGGCTACGTGTACGGTATTCGCTTGGTCGGCAAAAAGATCAAGGTTAAAAACAAGCCTTTGTATTACCTACTGAAATACCTATTGTTTGCACTGATTATCTGGGGTTTATTTTTCTAACCAATAACAATCTATCCATAATAAAAAAGGCGCATTACCGCCTTTTTTGTGTTTGGCGCCATGCAGGTTATTTCTCGCGGGCAATAATGTAGTGCG
The DNA here is from genome assembly GCF_982758155.1 of Marinagarivorans sp. Lineage (NCBI taxonomy): Bacteria > Pseudomonadati > Pseudomonadota > Gammaproteobacteria > Cellvibrionales > Cellvibrionaceae > Marinagarivorans > Marinagarivorans sp. Next base: position 1,258 of record NZ_CEXWTU010000082.1, read on the forward strand.
CTATCGCCGCCAACAAGTCTGGTTCCGGTAATATTTTTAATGCCGCTAACGCTTGACCCAACAATTGCTGCGCCTTATTGCGGGCGCCGTCTAATCCCAATAGGCTCACATAGGTCGGCTTGTTGTTCGCCGCATCGGCCCCCTGCTGCTTGCCTAGCGTTTGAGTATCGGCGGTAACATCCAGGATGTCGTCCTGCACCTGAAAAGCCAACCCCACCGCATCCGCATACTCCGCCAATGCCCGCAATTGCACGCTACTAGCGCCTGCAGACATTGCCCCTAGCTCTACACTCAACTCAATAAGCGCACCGGTTTTATGCTTATGCATATGGCTTAATTGCTCTAAGCTCAGTTGCTGCGCCACGGCACCGAGGTCAATCGCCTGCCCAACTACCATACCGCGGGCGCCGGCAGCTTTTGCCAAAGGCGCCACCATGGGTAATGTTTCTGACTGCGCAGCCAAACACTCAAAAGCAGAGCACTGCAGAGCATCACCCGCCAAAATTGCTGTAGCCTCGTCAAAGGCTTTGTGACAACTGGGCTTACCGCGGCGTAAATCATCATCATCCATCGCAGGTAGGTCGTCGTGAATCAAACTGTAAGCATGGATATATTCCACCGCCGCTGCCGCTGGCCATGTGAACGGTGTAATGCCACCGCAGGCCTTAGCGGCTGCCAGCACCAGAATGGGCCGTATGCGCTTGCCGCCATTTAACAAGCTGTAAGCCATCGCTTCGCGCAAGCGCTCACCGCCCGAGATAGGCGCTGGCAATGCCGCCGCAAGCTGCCGTTCTATTTCAGGTAAATGCTGGTTTATAAATTGAGCTAAGGAATCATTCACAATGGTGTTCTTTTTAAGCGCTTATTGATCGGCAGGGTCGACATCAAAAGGAACCGGCTCGTCGGTAGGGGTATTGCCCAGCAATATAGCCACTTTTTGTTCGGCCTCATCTAAGGCTTGCTGGCATTCTTGCGTTAACCTTACACCCTTTTCGAAGGCTTTAAGCGCATCATCCAAGCTAAGTTCACCACTTTCCATATCGCCTACCACAGACTCTAACGCCTCTAAAGACTTCTCAAAATGCGCCGTTTTTTTACGCGTAACCATGATACTCCTGAATCTCGACCATTATTAGATGCCGCACATTACCCAACTTACTCAGGCCGGTCAAACCTGACAATGACGGCATCAGCCCTAAAGCCCCATCCCAATAAGCCTTCTTAATTCGACTCCCATCAATTTCAGGAAGACCGGTTAAAACCATCTACACTCAAAGAGTGAATAACTGAAGCACAAGGCGGGAAGCGTTTATCCAAATTAGACGCTAAATTTTACTACTTCATCACAGCACACATGAATACATGGGTAGCGCAGTAATCGCTTGAGTCGCAGCAATGGGCAGTAAAGGACTCACAGCATGGGATAAGGTCCTCGACCTACGTTTATTCGCGCTGTAGTAGGAAAATTTAATTTTTATGCGCATCGGCCGATAACTGGGTAAGTAAAACGTTAGGGACGAGGCAATAATAGTTTGTCCAATTAGGCGAAGAGATCGGCATTCTTATCGAGGCGCTCGAAGGGGCGCATGCCGGGGCATGTAACGCTTTGAGCAACGAAGGTAAGGATGTCGAGATCAAGCATTAGTGGATGAAATATTGTTTCCTCGCCCCTTAAACGCCTCATAGGCCAATTGAACAAGCGGTACTGCAACCGAAACAAGGGAGCACAGAGTGGATTTAGCATCGTTAGTCGGGATTTTGGGCGCACTCGCGCTCATCGTAATCGCCATGTTGATGAGTGGCCAGCTCGGCATGTTCATCAACATACCCTCGATTGTTATCGTCGTAGGGGGGACTATTTTTGCTGTTATGGCAAAGTATGGGCTTGGGCAGTTTTTGGGCGCGATTAAAGTGGCCGGTAAAAGCTTTAAGTTCAACAGTACCGACCCCGTCGAACTTATCAACGAAGTAGTTGGCCTTGCCGACGAAGCACGTAAAGGCGGTTTGTTATCACTCGAGGGTAAGGAAGTCAGTAATGACTTTTTAAAGCGTGGCATTCAATTACTAGTAGACGGCCACGAACCCGACATCGTCAAAGCCCTACTCTCAAAAGATAAAAGCAAAGCCGAAGAACGGCACGCAATAGGCGCTTCTATTTTTGCCAATATGGCCGAGATGGCACCTGCCATGGGAATGATCGGTACACTTATTGGTTTGGTAGCCATGCTGGCCAACATGGACGACCCAAAATCGATTGGCCCAGCAATGGCCGTTGCCCTACTCACGACGCTCTATGGCGCTATTATTGCCAACGCCCTCTGTCAGCCGATGGCCGACAAACTCGCCTTGCGCGCCGCCGAAGAGGCCATGATTAAAAGCTTGGTGATCGATGCCCTTATTGCCATTCAAAACGGCCAAAACCCACGCGTGATCGACGGTATGCTGCGCAACTATCTTCCGGAGGGCAAGCGCGATCCCGGTGAAGAGTAATTCACCCGCGCTAACTCGCTATGAGTGATGAAGAAGAGGAAAAATGCAACTGCAAGGCTGGCCTGCCAGCCTGGATGGGCACCTTCGCCGATTTAATGTCGCTGCTGATGTGCTTTTTCGTATTGCTTTTATCTTTCTCTGAAATGGACGCCATGAAATTTAAGCGCTTGGCTGGCTCTATGGCGCAGGCCTTTGGCGTGCAAAACAAATTGAATGTCACTGACCCACCCAAAGGCACAAGCATTATTGCGCAGGAGTTTAGCCCGGGCCGCCCAGAGCCCACCCCCATCAATGAAATTTTTCAGACCACGCAAGACGTGACCGAAATGTCACTCAAGGTCGAGTGCTCCGAAGATTTTGACGTTGAACAGGGGGAGGAAGGCTACGATGCAGGGGTTAAAGCGCGCGTTAAAGAAGTGCTAGAAGAACTCGAAAAACAAACCGAACAAATTGCTTATGAGCTAGCCGATGCCCTAAGTGCACAGATTTTAGCCGGGCAAATTGAAATAGAAACCGAAGGCCGGAAAATTATTATCCGCATTCGCGAGCGCGGCTCGTTTGGCTCGGGCTCGGCTACACTCAAACCAGAATACCGCGATGCACTGCAAGAGGTTCAAGCCGTACTGGCTCTTAAGCCGGGTCACGTTAAGGTTGAAGGCCATACGGATAACATCCCCATTAAGACCGCCCGCTTCCGCTCTAACTGGGAATTATCTTCTGCGCGTGCCGTTTCAGTAGCGCATGAACTCATGCGTGGCAATGTGATTAACTCTCGTCGCTTTGAAGTCAGCGGCATGGCGGATACCAAGCCCCTTGAAAGTAATAATAACGCCGAAAGTCGCGCCAAAAACCGTCGCGTAGAAATTCTTATTTTACAAAGCTTAGACAATGACTTATCCGAAGATGATAAAGCCGTTTTGCAGTCGCCGGATGGTGCCGACATATTGCGAGACTTGAAACTCGAGCCCGACTACCTGTTCGAACTACAGCCGGAAGAAATTTTTTAGGAGCCTACAATGTCATCGGAACGTCGCCGTTATTTTCGTATTAACGATACCGTTAAATTGAGCTATCAAATTGTTCACTCGAAACAAGAAAGTACCGCTGACGACACTTTTGCGTTAATTGCTGATCAAGACCGGCGCATGGAAATTTTAATCGCGGAACAAAAGCATGCTCACCCCGAGCTTATCGAACTCATCGCTTTATTAAACCAAAAAATAGAGCGTTTAACCCAAGTCGACAAAACCTCAAAAACAACACTTGCCTACCGCGCACGCAAAGTGAACATGAGCGCCTGCGGCTTAGCTTTTGCTGAAGACGGAGCGCTGGATGTTGGCGCGCACCTGCGTTTATTTTTGGTCCTCGATGATGGCGAAAAGATGGAAGTTGACGGTTTACTGGTAGATTGCCATCAAGGTGGTGACGATGATTATATTTGGCGCGTCGACTTTTTAAATTTACGCGAAGCTAGCCAAGAAAAATTAATTCAACATGTTGTTCGCAGGCAAAGCACACTTCTAGCCGAACGCCGCAATCAAAGCTCGCCCTAGAAAAAACTTTGTACTCTGCAAGCTATGCACCAAAAAAAACATAGCGCTCACGCAATTGTCGCAGTGCTTGCTCTCGTGAAATTACTGTGAAATTTACAGCCTCTCCTGGCCGGCATTGTGCCAAACGCCCGCCCCCTAAACGCGACAAACACCCCAATAGCGGGTAGCCGCCCATAGTTTGCCGGTCTTTTAATAAAACAATCGGCTGGCCATCCGGCGGAAGCTGCACCGCACCATAGGGCATGCCAGCGCTAATGCATTGATCAGTTTGCTTGCCAGCCATAGTAATGGGATTTCCCGTTAAACGGCAGCCCATGCGATTTGTGGCCGGCGATACTGTAAATATTTGCGCAAGCATTGAATCACGCTTAAAAGAGGCATCCGCTCTAGGAATAAAAGGAATATCCTGGCCGTTATGACGGGGAATGTAATCTTTTCGCACTAAACGAAGAGGAATACTGGATTGCGATTCACGATAACCAATACATTGCGTTACTTGCAATGCCCGCCCGTTAAACGGGCCAATACTTTCGCGCTCGCAAACACTGGCGCTGCCACACACTCGTCGCACATTAAAACCACCCTGTACGGCCAAGTAATTAATAAGCCCTGCTTTCGGTAACGACAAGCGCAACACATCGCCGGCCCCCACGCGAAAACTTTGCCAATTAGGCAGAGGCTTATCATTTAAAAAGGCTTCGACATTAGCGCCGGTTATGGCCGCTAGTGTCGGTGCCGTAAAGGCGAGAGCCACCTGCCCCAAGGTGATTTCTAAAGCGGCACAAGCTTCAGGGTTTTTTAAGGTATTCCCCACCAAATGATTAGCCCATAAATAAGCCATTTCGTCGGCTGCGCCGCTTTCGCAGATACCAAGGTGCGACCAACCTTTACGCCCTAAATCTTGCGTTGTGATTTTGCCGCTCGCTTTAAGTATTTGTACCAAACCAAAACGTGACATTATTTATGGCCACCCGTTATTGCTTAAGTCGCGGCATAATTCTTCGTAAACCTCATGGGTTACCGATTCAAAGCGTACACTTTGCCCAACGACAAAAATACTCGCTTGCGCTACTGGGCGCTGAAGATCAAAACAGACGCGTGGCGTGCGGCCAATAATATTCCAGCCGCCGGGCGAGTCGCTCGGGTAAATGCCCGTTTGATTATCCGCAATCCCCACCGAACCCGCCACCACGCTATGGCGCGGCGTTGTAAGTCTGGGCCTTGCAATACGGGAGTCAACAAAACCCAAGTATGGAAAGCCAGGCGCAAAACCTAAAGCACACACGGTATAGGTTTTTTGAGTGTGTAACGCTATAACCTCTTCAATAGAGAGGTCAGCACTATGGGCTAACGCTTGCAAATCGGGGCCAACCTCAGGGTGATAGCAAACGGGAATTGTTAGCACGGTTTTATTAATACTTTGATCCTGAACGCTCGCCAGCAGATCGCACTTTATGCGTTGAATTATCGCTTCAGCTAACGTATCCGGCGCTATCAATATAAAATCGACAACGATCATTAAAGCGTTATAGCTAGGAATACTTTCGAGAATATAAACCGAAAAGTGCTTGCTTACACTTAAATGGACAGCAGAAATTATTTGCGTTAAAGCTAAACTTGGAGGGGCCTTGAACCTTAAACTAAAGGTATGCTCGTTGTGCCAAATTAGCTCGACATCATGATTCACGACACAGGAGTGATTAATGTTTGAAGTTGTCATTGATGCGCTTAATCACTGATTTAGAGGCAGGTACTGGAACTATTCTGGCTCGGTTGAGGCTGGTTTATCACGGGCATGCCCTTCGAATATCTTATCGACTTCAAGTTTGGGGTCGTCCCAGCCACCCGTCACGTTGTAACGTACACTGGCTAATTCATCAACCTGCTCTTTGAAAAGTTTACCCACTACATAAACACCCAGCGCCGCAGGTAAGCCTGCGGTGAGCGCAGCGGCTACGGCTAAGTTACCCGCAATAGGTAGAGTCGCGACTAATTGACTATCAATAGTTTGCGACCTTAAGTAAATATCACCCACCAGCTGTAAATCGGCCGATGTGGTATCAACGACCAATGGCGTTTCCGTTTTAATTTTAACGGTTTCTTTTTGAAAATAAAGTTTACCGGTAACCGTATCGTAGCTTAAACCCTCAGGCCGTAAATCTGAAAAGTCCAATCGCAGCCTACGTACTAAGGTATCAAAATTCAGTAAGGATATAAGCCTTAACAAAGAACGATCGTCGCCGGTATCACCTTGAATAAAATGACCATTATTAAGTTGTAAGGCGACAGTACCCGCAAGGCTATTCAGGTTTAACTGATCCGGGTGCCCAGGCCAATTCAAACTAACATTGAAGGTAGCGGTATCACTCGCAAGCGCCCTAGGATAATCAAAATTTTCTAACACGCCGCCTATATCCGCCGTATTTATCACACCGCTAAAACTACTTTCCCATTCATTAGCATTGCGTTTATAAATGGCTAAGGTTCCGTCGGTCGTCTTTAAACCACGAATGTTGCCACGAATGTGCTTAGCCACTAAACCTCGGTGCTCGGGCCGATAGTCAAAGGCAATATGTCCCCAGCCTTGCCCACCAAAGGCCAGTTCATCAATGCGCACATTTGTAGGTTCCAAATTTTCCAACGCTAAATTAGCAATAAAACTTTGCTGTTCACGATTGGGGTCACTGTCTTCATCGGGGCTCGGTAAGTGTAAATACTCAAAATGCAGTTCGGCCGGACGATTGTTATTAAAACGCCGATAATTGGCCACTGCTTTGGGTGTCTCTAGATCAAAGTACCAAGAATCCTCAAGTTCTTTTCCCCACAACGCGACATCGTCAACAACTAGCTCGCCCAATGTAACTTGCTTCGCACGTATCCCCATTGAGAAAATAGGCGCCTTCACGAGGGTTTTATTAGCTGGCGTGAGCTTTGACGATGTTTGAGCACCGGAAGCGAGATCCTCGGCAGTTTCAACATCGGGCTCAAGCGACGTTAATGCCTCGATGTACTCCAAGACAAAGTCGCTCCACGGCCCAGCATCAATTTCACCGATATTGCCATGCAAGCGAATACTCCCTTCACGCAGACGATTAGGTTCGCCAAAGCTAACATCCATCGCCCTGAAGTTACCCTTGTCCATCATCAACTTTGATGAAATATCAAAAGCAGAGTTAACGGTAAGATAACTGCTTGTCGAATTGCGAGGCGCTTCGTATTCCACCGTTAAGGCGTGCGCCTGGTCTGCAAGTTTGCTGTACGGCGCTGGAAAATCGAATGTGACACCCTGCAACTGCGAGGTGACTGTTAATTCGACCCCTTGCGCAGGGTGGTCGAAGGGCAGCTTTAATGCACCGCTGACATCAGCCTGGCCATGCATATAATTAAAGATTGGTCGCTTTAACCAACCCTTTAAATCTGCCACATCTGCGCGCCCCGAAAATTCCAGCTGCAGTACTCGCCCTACGTCATCCCCTACGGTTATGAGATTACCCTGAACAGGTTGCTGCCATAACGTCGCTGCAATATTTTTAGCAGTGAGACCTTCCTGAGTGTGATAACGAATATCACCCTTAACGTTATTAAACGTTAAGTCCAACTCAGACAACTGAAAAATTCCGCTATCAATAGTGGCTCGAATATCTTGCCAACCATCACGGAGCCCACCTTCGAGCGGAATAAATAATTCCACATTACCGATATAAGAGCCACTGGCTTGAAATTGTGCGAGCGCTTCACCGGCGATATCTTGCACCGGGCTAGAACGCAATAAAGCCAGCGCCTGTTCAGTATCGCCGCTAGCGTCACCTGTAATGGACAGTGCCACTTTATCATCATGGGTTTTAACCAGTGCCACCCGGCCGTTGGTTAGGGTATTCCCTGACAACTCCCCTTTATCTATGGTCACCGCTAAATCCAAATCATCAACTAATAATGCGGCTTCTGCATTTTTAAGCACCGGCCAAGCGGGGTCGAAAGCGAGTTCGCCGCTGTGTATTTTCATACTCAACTGTAAACTGCGTGGGCGTATTGGTTTACCCAATAAAGATCCACGGTAAATAAAGCCACCATCGGTCAGCTCACCGTCTTTAATGCTTTGCCCTAACCAACTATAAAGAGAATCGGGAATCGTATAAGGAACGTACGCGTCGTGATAACGCACAATACTCTCACGCATGCCCACCATGAGTATCATTTCAGGTTCGACATTTTCGAGGGGTTTAGTCGGTAAACTTAAATATAAATAACCCGAGCCATCACCGCTCTCACCTTTTAATTTGAGCAGGCCGGATGTCACATGAACCATTGAAGATTCTAAATTAACAAACCAGGCCACCTCGCCAGAAGCCTGATAAAAATCGAGCGGCTTTTTATAGACCACCGGGTAATGCATCACGAAACCATCGTTAGCATCAATCACCATTCGTCCGTTAAAGGCTGTTGATTCAACAAAACCTGTGGCATGGCGAACTTGTGGCGCGCCCTGCCAGCTTTCGACCGAAGCCTCAAAAACATTCGCCTTTAAATTAAAGTACCCCTGTTCAGCCGTGGTGAGTGTTACACCAATGTCGCGAAGCGTTCCGCCAGGCTGTAATAAATCTTGCAGCTTCGCAACGGTATTATTAAGGTTCAAAGCTCCTACCGCTTGACTCCAAGCGGTGACATCTAACTCACGAATACGCAACTCCGCCGGCCTATTCAAGCCCGCACGCAGCTCTATATCCAAAGGCGGTATTTTGGTTTGCGGCCAGGTTAACCCCAGATTAGAAATTTGGGTCAATAGGCCATCCTGTTTATCCCACCGGCCCGTAAATTTAAACTGAGGAATAGCCGGCGCCTCAGCTTCACCGGGTAATTTGAAAGGCAAACCAGACGCTTTACCGCCGCCATTAAAATCAAACCCTTTAGCCGTGGAACCTTCAAACCAAAATTGGAAATCCATCCGGCTGCCGTCACTCCACAAGCCGGGCTCTATATCAAACCCTTTATGCAAACCCGTTGCCGCAACTACTTTTTGCAGTGGGAATTGCTGTAACTGCAAATAACCACTCGCCTCGAAATTTTTATCGTCACGCGGATCACCTTGCCCCTCTACGACAAAATAAAGCGCATTAGAATCGGTATCGACATCCATTTTTGCTTTTAAACGGTGAAAGTTTGCATCATTTTCTAGCGACACCGAAGGGATTGTCATTTCGGCAATATGGCCCGTACGAAAACGCATCACCAAAGAAGTTTCGTTCAACTCTAGGCGGCGGCCAAACAAGAAAATATCTAACGGATCATCGATGGTGAAATTGCTATCCCCGGCCGAAGATTGCGGTAAACCGACCACCCCCCAAGCTCCGTCATCGGCCTGAACCATCTCTACGCGCAGGCCTTCAAAATCCAATTTACCTAATGCCAACCGCCAATCTTTAAAGGTGGCCAATAAATTAATTTGTGCCGATAAGCGCGCAGCATACAGTTCGCCCTCGTAAGGACCGCCGCTAACACGAACATCACGCAATGCAATCGCGGGGCGTAAACCATCCCAGCTGGCCTCGATTTCTTCTACCGTAATTTTAGCGTTGAGACGTGCAGAGAGTTGATCTTCGAATAGCGATTTATAATCGTTCAGGTAAGGAAATGCCGTGCGGCCTAATTGCACACAGACAGCTAGAAAAATCACTAAAAAAACAGTTGTCCCCCAAACAATGCGGACAAAGGTTTTCAACGAGCGGCGCGAAATCAAGTTCAACGCTGCCCCCTACTCACGACAAAACATAACCACTTCATTTTGACTTTACACACAATAAAAGACATAGCAAAAAACGCTAAACCAATACAATATCGTATTGCTCTTGATTGTAGAGCGCCTCTACTTGAAACTTTATTGAGCGCTCAATAAAGAGTTCTAAATCCGCTACATTATCGGATTCCTCGTCCAGTAAGCGATCAATCACGACCTGCGATGCTAATACTAATAACTTAGTGTCGTCATAATTACGGGCTTCACGTAAAATTTCGCGAAAGATTTCATAGCACACAGTCTCCGCCGATTTTAATATGCCGCGACCATTACACACCGAACACGGCGTACACAGCATCTGGCCTAACGATTCGCTCGTACGCTTGCGTGTCATCTCGACCAAACCGAGTTGCGAAACCCCCATAACATTGGTTTTAGCGCGGTCTCTTTCCAAGTGTTTTTCAAGCGTTCTTAACACTTGGCGCTGATGTTCTGGATCCATCATATCAATGAAATCGAGAATAATAATGCCGCCCAAATTGCGTAAACGCAGCTGTCGCGCAATAGCCGTAGCCGCTTCCATATTGGTTTTAAAAATGGTTTCTTCGAGGTTTCGATGCCCAACAAAAGCACCCGTATTCACATCAATGGTCGACATGGCTTCGGTTTGCTCAATAATAAGATAACCACCCGACTTTAAAGGAACGCGCTTATCCAGCGCTTTTTTCAGCTCGTCTTCAACCCCGTACAAATCAAAAATCGGGCGCGGACCTGGGTAATGCTCTATTCGGCCGCCAATTTCTGGTGCGTAGTACTGCGCGAAATTTTCCATTTTCTGCAATGACTCTCGTGAATCGATACGTACTTTTTCCAGCGAAGGCTGCATTAAATCACGCACGGTACGCATATAAAGCGGTAAGTCTTCATATACCAACGTGGGGGCTTTCGATGTTTTAATTTTATCTTCAAGGTTGTGCCACAGCTTGTAAACAAACGGGATATCAGCTGTCAGCTCTTCGTTAGAGGCACCCTCGGCCGCTGTTCGCACAATAAAACCACCGCCATATTGCTCTTTATACTCTGCAGTAATTTCAGTCACCGCCGCCTTTAAGCGTTCCCGCTCTGGTGCGCTTTCAATACGGTTTGAAATACCAATATGTTCACTACTTGGCATATAGACCAAATAGCGGGCAGAAACAGAAATATGTGTTGTTAAACGCGCGCCTTTGGTACTAATGGGATCTTTAGTTACCTGCACCAGCACTTGCTGCCCTTCGCGCAACAGCGTGCGAATATCCGCAGGCTCATTACTTTTAGTCTCAGCGGTATCCACGCCCTGAGGAGAAATATCACCGGCATGGATGAAACCCGCGCGCTCTAAACCAATATCCACAAAAGCGGCCTGCATACCGGGCAATACACGTACAACTTTACCTTTATAAATATTGCCAACAATGCCACGCTTTTGTGTGCGCTCGATGTAGATCTCCTGCACCACACCATTTTCAACCAGTGCTGCACGCGTTTCTGTCGGGCCAAAATTGACTAAAATTTCATCTCTCATACGGCTCTCTTCTCAATGTCACGGTGCATTAATTATTATAATAGCGGCAAATACCAAGCAGCCATAACGCCAAGACTGTCCTAGGCAACCACCTGCCAGCAAGGAATATTCAAAGCATTCAAGAGTTGCTGTGTTTGCGCAATGGGCAAACCCATAACACCCGAATAACTCCCCGATAAATGTCGAACAAACACAGCCCCCAAGCCCTGAATTCCATAACCCCCAGCCTTGTCGGCCGGCTCGCCGGTATGCCAGTAGCGCGTGATTTCCTCGCTAGATAGCGCACGAAAAGTCACCTCACTTGTTACCAATTCAGTCAGCAATTGCTCACCACGGCACACGCCCACCGCCGTATGGACCCAATGGGTTTTATCACTCAACAACAACAGCATTTCTGCGGCATGGGCTTGATCGCGAGGTTTTTCAAGCACCTTCCCTGCGCACTCAACAATAGTATCAGCCCCTAGAACCACACAACCCGGCATTTTTTCAGCGCCGGCACGGGCCTTGTCGCACGCTAAACGCGCCACATAAGTCGCTGGCGCTTCGCTGGTTTTGCGCTGTTCCGGTACATCAATACTGAGCACCTCAAACGAAACCCCCATTTGCTGTAAAAGTTCCGCACGGCGAGGCGATTTGGAGGCTAAAAATAATGTCGGCACTACCGAACCAGAAGCTTGCATACTGAAGTTCTCTTGTTTTTTCATCGCTTGTTGATGAGGCTAAATAGCATCACCTAAGGGGCGTGCATGAAATAACTTCCCGTTTTTGAATTCCTGGATGCACGCTTGCCTTCGTTAAAAATATTTGCAATAGCCGGCTATTACTCCATATTTTCGCCTCGTCAAGCAAGCACCCACAAACCCAAATTCCAACAACTTATTCCGTGCACGCCCCTAAAGACAGTTCAACCCTGCCACATGTTATGCGTTGGCTTAAGCAAACCCACCACTAACGGCCAACACAAAGCAGTAATAAGCGTTGGCAAAATAATCATCGCCACTGGCGCTGCATAACCATTCAAACCCTGCACCCAATTGACGAATACCTCATGAATACCCACCAGAACAAAGACCCATAGCATTTGCTGGCCGCGCCCATAGCTACGCAATCGCTGATACGAGCACAAACACAAATACGCAATAAAAGCCAACGACAGTGCATGCGCGCCCCATACACCCCCGACAACAATATCTTGAAGTAAGCCAATCGCCCACGCCATCACAACCCCAAACCGATAAGGGCAAAATACCGACCAGAAGATGCAGACTAAGGTAAGGAATTCGGGACGAAACCAAGAATAATGTGCCGGGAGCGGGTAAATACTTAACAATAAACCCACAAAAACTGTGCCAGCCAGCCAAGGTAAATAACCGCTGTTACCCCTCATGGCGCTGCTTGCGCCGCTGAGGGTGCATCATCAACAACTTTGATCACTTGCGCTTTAGTGGACTGCGCAAACACCAGCAATACATGGCGATTACGGTTCAGCTGCGCCATGGGTACTGCCACAACATCGGCAAAGGGCTTACCGGGGTCGTAAACAATTTTATCAACAGTAGCAACGGGGTAGCCCGCGGGATAAATATCACCCAAACCAGAGCTCACCAGTAAATCGCCTTCTTTAATATCCAGCGTACTGGATACATGCCGTAAGCCCAGCTCAAACACGCTGCCGCGACCTTCAGCAATCAGCCGCACACCATTGCGGTTAATTTGCACAGGAATCGCATGGCTGGTATCAGAAATTAACAGTACAGTGCTATTCGACGAAGAAACATTCACCACCTGACCAATCAAGCCCGATGCATCGACCACAGGCTGGCCCACGTAAACACCATCTTTGGTACCGCGATTAATAAAGACTTTATGAATATTTGGGTCTGGCGCAACACCGATAAGGTCAGCCACAAGCACCCGTTGATTAAGCGTATCGGCTGAATTCAGTAATTGGCGAAGGCGGGTGTTTTCGGCCGCGAGAAAAGCTAGCTGCTGAAGCTTGCGCTGATGCACTAACAATTCACTGCGAAGGGCTTCATTTTCCTGAATGAGTTTATCACGACCAATTAAGCGTGTTCGACTCCATTCACGTAAGTTACGTGGTAAGTCCGCCAAATGATAAAGGGGAGCAGCCAGCCCCACCGCTTTATTACGCGCCCCCTCCAAAAACGGGGTGGTAACAAACAGTGCGACAAGCACAGCAGAAACCACAAAGAGCGCAGCCATTTTGGCACCCAATGATGGTCCTTTGGTAAACAGCAGCTTGATGGTACCGCCCTCTTCTTAGCAGCTAAAAACGTGCTTTAACAAATCACAGTCCTGTGCCCTATTGGCGACAACTGTAGGCGTTAACAACTTTTATATCATTAACACCATAGCTCAGGTGCCCAAAAATAGCACATTCAGCGATTGTTATTAGCTTTTCGCGTTTTTTATCGACAGGTTTCGCCACTGTTAAGATAGGGTAATTGTTCGACTATCCATTAATTCCATTGCCTTACCACCACCACGCGCCACACAAGTGAGTGGATCTTCCGCGATAATTACCGGCAAGCCCGTTTCTTCCATCAGAAGATGATCGATACTACGCAATAATGCGCCGCCGCCCGTAATCACAATGCCACTTTCGGCAATATCACTGGCCAGCTCTGGTGGACATTGCTCTAGCGCACTCTTCACGGCTTGAACAATACCGGCCAAAGGCTCTTGCAATGACTCAAGGACTTCGTCGCTATTTAATGTAAAGCTACGGGGTACGCCTTCGGCTAAATTGCGACCGCGCACATCAATCTCGAGTACTTCATTGCCGGCAAAAGCACTGCCGATTTCTTTTTTAACGCGCTCTGCAGTTGCTTCACCGATTACGCTACCGTATTTGCGGCGCACAAAGTTAATAATCGCTTCATCAAAACGGTCGCCGCCAATACGAACAGAGTCTGAATGCACAACGCCATTGAGCGAGATAATCGCAATTTCTGTGGTACCACCGCCGATATCAACCACCATGGAACCCATAGCTTCTTCCACCCGAAGGCCTGCACCTATCGCTGCCGCCATAGGCTCTTCAATAAGGTGAACTTCACGGGCACCGGCACCCAGCGCCGACTCACGAATGGCACGCTTTTCAACTTCCGTTGATAGGCATGGCACACACACCAATACCCGCGGCGAAGGTTGTAACCATGCGTGCTCATGCACCTTTTTAATGAAGTGCTGCAGCATTTTCTCGGTCACTTGAAAGTCGGCAATAACGCCGTCTTTGAGAGGACGGATAGCCATAATATTACCCGGCGTACGACCGAGCATGCGTTTAGCGGCCATACCCACAGCCTCTACACGCTTTTGACCATTGTGGTTCCGAATAGCGACAACAGATGGTTCATTCAAAACAATGCCGCGCTCGCGGACATAAATAAGAGTGTTAGCCGTACCCAAATCGATGGATAGGTCGTTTGAAAATAGCCCGCGTAAACGCTTAAACATGTGGACGAAAACCTTTATAAGAAAATCTCATATTCTGAGAATACTGTAATGTGCGTAATGCAGCCCCCTAGGGACGCATCTACTCAACGCCCGCACCTACCACCTCGGACACGCTATAATTTTTTTGCGAAATAACCTTTCGCTACGGCCGGGAAGACTATGCATTCACTAATGTACAATCTCACGCCTACGGAGTGCAAAATACAAACGACCTGCTTATATAGTAGGCGCGCATATTGCACTCGTGTTAAAACTTTTTAATCTATAGGGAAACCTTATCACTTGCTGCGCCGGTACAACACCAATGCCTTGAACAAAAAACATTCAAACTTGGCTTTATGCTTGCCCGAAAAGTCGCTTAATAACACAAAAATGCGACTTTAATTCGCCCCCTTTAAGTTGGATGGCACTCTAGCAACGCAAGGGATTTAGGGCAAGGCGCAAATGTGGTAACTTAGCGCGCCTATTTTTAACGGTTAGAATCGCAGCGGCCGCCATTTTACGCCAATGCCACTCACCATGCCTTTTTATTTATTCCGTAAGCGGAGGTCCTCGTGAACCGAGAAGACATACAACAATTAGCGAAGCTAGCGCAATTACACATTGCCGACGATCAAGCCGATGAAGTCGCTGCCAGTATTGGCAATGTATTAGCATTGGTCGACCAGCTCTCGGCTGCCAATACCGATAATGTAAAACCCATGGCTCACCCTTTGGATGCCGTGCAGATTTTGCGCGCCGACGAAGTGAGTGAACCTAACGTGCGGGAACAGATGCAAGCCATTGCACCTGCCACCGAAAACGGCCTTTACCTCGTCCCTAAAGTCATCGACTAACGCAACGGATAATCGCATGCATAACCAAACTGTTGCCCAACTGGTGAAGCAGCTGCAAAGCAAAGCTGTATCCAGTGTGGAGCTTACCCAATATTTTATCGACCGAATTAAAAGCCGCGACACCGAGCTTAATAGCTTCATTACCGTGACGGAAGAGCAAGCTATTGCACAAGCCAAAGCGGCCGATGCACGCCTTGCGCTAGGCAATGCACCCGCGCTGTGTGGCCTCCCCATCGCGCACAAAGATATTTTCTGCACCGAAGGTGTTCGCACCAGCTGCGGATCGAAAATGCTCGATAATTTTATTTCACCTTACGATGCCACCGTGGTGGACAACTACCGCCAACAAGGTGTGGTTTGTCTTGGCAAAACCAACATGGACGAGTTCGCGATGGGCTCCTCCAACGAAACCAGTTACTACGGCCCCGTTAAAAACCCCTGGGCCACAAACTGC
>NZ_CEXWTU010000082.1:17378-19417 GCF_982758155.1 Marinagarivorans sp.
CCAGCCGCTACAGCTACCGACACAGGCGGATCCATTCGCCAACCGGCGGCCCTGTGCGGCATTACAGGCCTTAAGCCCACTTACGGTCGCGTGTCGCGCTATGGCATGATTGCTTTTTCAAGCAGCTTAGACCAAGCCGGCTTAATGGCTCGTAGCGCCGAAGATATCGCGTTACTGCTGGGCACAATGTCTGGCTACGATGCCAAAGACTCTACCTGCGTAGATGAACCCGTAGACGATTACACCCGCCTGCTTAACAAGCCTTTAACGGGCTTGCGCATTGGCATTCCCGACGAATACTTTGGTGAAGGCCTAAATGCCGAGACCGAAAAATGCGTGCGCGACGCCATTGCACAATTCGAAAAGCTAGGTGCTACCACTAAAGCCATTAAGCTACCGCATACGGCGTTATCCGTTCCGGCTTATTATGTGATTGCTCCGGCTGAGTGTTCCGCCAACTTGTCGCGCTTTGATGGCGTGCGTTACGGCTACCGCTGCGAAAACCCACAGGACCTCACCGATTTGTACACGCGTTCACGCAGCGAAGCTTTTGGTGACGAAGTCAAACGCCGCATCTTAGTCGGTGCTTATGCTTTAAGTGCAGGCTACTACGATGCCTATTTCTCCAAGGCACAAAAAGCGCGCCGCCTGATTCAGCAAGATTTTGTTGCTGCCTTTAATGATGTTGACCTGATTATTGGCCCAACCTCGCCAACACCCGCCTTTGAATTTGGCAGCAAAGGCTCAGACCCCGTTGCTATGTACCTCGAAGATATCTACACCATCGCCACAAACCTTGCGGGTTTGCCGGGCATGTCGGTACCTTGCGGTTTGGTTGAAGGTAAACCTGTTGGCCTACAAATTATCGGTAACTACTTTGCCGAAGCCAAAATGTTAGGCGCTGCGCATCAATTTCAGCAAGTGACTAACTTCCACACACTGGCACCGGCCAACTACGAATAAGGCAAGAATCATATGGAATGGGAAACCGTTATTGGCCTTGAAATTCACGTTCAATTGGCCACAAAAACAAAAATATTTTCAGGCTCTAGCACCGCTTTTGGTGCCGAACCCAACACCCAAGCCTGCGCTATTGATTTAGCCATGCCGGGCACACTACCCGTGCCCAACCGCCAAGCGTTTAAATACGCGGCAATGTTTGGCTTAGCGATTGACGCCGAAATTGGTCGCCGCTCTGTTTTTGAGCGCAAAAACTACTTTTACCCCGACCTACCCAAGGGCTACCAAACCACACAATTGGACGCCCCCATTGTTGGCCCAGGCATTATGGAAATTACGCTTGAAGATGGCAGCCTCTTCCCGGTACGCATTCACCATGCGCATTTAGAGGAAGATGCCGGTAAATCGCTGCACGAAGATTTTCACGGCATGAGCGGCATCGACCTTAACCGCGCCGGTACACCACTCATCGAAGTGGTTACCGAGCCCGACATGCGCAACGCCGAGCAAGCCGTAGCCTTTGCTAAAAAACTACACGGCCTTGTTGTTGCTCTTGGCATTTGTGATGGCGAAATGTCGCAAGGCTCGTTACGTTTTGACGTGAACATTTCAGTGCGCCCTAAAGGCCAAGAAAAACTGGGCACCCGCACCGAAACTAAAAACCTTAACTCGTTTAAGTTTATGGAAGACGCCATCGAGCTAGAAGTCGATCGCCAAATTAGCGTACTCGAAAGCGGTGGCGAAATTCGCCAAGAAACCCGCCTTTATAATGGCGATACCAAAGTCGCGCGCTCTATGCGCAGCAAAGAAGACTCTAACGATTACCGCTACTTCCCCTGCCCCGATTTACTGCCTGTAGAACTCAGCGATGAGTTCTTAGCCGAAGTTAAAGCGGCAATGCCCGAGTTGCCCGAAGCCAAGCGTATCCGCTACACCCAAGATATGGGCTTATCGGATTACGACGCAATGGTATTAACCGGCGATGTAGCAACGGCTGTTTATTTTGATGCTGCTGTCGCCGCTGGTGCGCAACCCAAGCTTGCCGCCAATTGGGTAATGGGCGAAATTGCTGCCTTTCT
>NZ_CEXWTU010000083.1:0-19264 GCF_982758155.1 Marinagarivorans sp.
TCTGTGGTCGGGGCAGGCGGGGTAACCGGGGGCAGGGCGAATTCCTGCGTACTTCTCTTTAATGAGAGCTTCGTTATTCAGTTGCTCGTCTTTGGCGTAGCCCCAGTGTTCTTTACGCACCACTTCGTGTAGATGCTCGGCAAAGGCTTCGGCTAAGCGGTCGGCTAAGGCTTTAACCATAATGGCGTTGTAGTCATCACCTTTAGCTTCGTACTCTTTAGCGAGTTCGTCGGCGCCAATGCCGGCGGTTACCACAAAGCCACCCATGTAATCATCTAAGCCGGTTTCTTCAGGCGCGACAAAGTCGACCAGTGAATATAGGGTGTTAGTGGCTGTGTTCTTATCTTGTTGCTGGCGTAAGTGATGTAACCGCGAAATCTCGTTATTGCTTTCGTCCTTAATTATCACCGAGTCGTGTTCGGTGCTGTTGGCTTTCCAGAAGCCAAAAATGCCACTCGCCTTTAATAATTTTTTATCGACTAATTCTTTTAATAAAGTTTGAGCATCGTTAAATAGGTTGGTTGCCGCTTCACCAACTACCTTGTCGGTTAGAATTTTGGGGTACTTACCGGCTAAATCCCAGGTCATAAAGAATGGGGTCCAATCGATGTAAGGTACGAGCGTTTCAAGCGGGAAGTCTGTGAGTGTGCGCGTGCCTAAAAAGCTCGGTGCGGGTGGTTGGTAGTTATCCCAATCGGCTTGAAACTTTTGGCTGCAAGCTTGCGGATAATTGATCAGTGGTTTTTTGCGGCGGTTAGCGGTGCGCTCGCGTACTTTAATGTATTCCGCTTTAAGGTCTTCGTAAAATTTGGGTCGGTTGGTATCAGACAACAATGTGCTGGCTACGCCCACGGCGCGTGAAGCATCGGCCACGTAAACCACTTGGTTTAAATCGAAAACAGGGTCGATTTTTACTGCGGTGTGAGCTTTGGATGTTGTCGCGCCACCGATCATCAGGGGTTTGTTGATACCGCGCGCTTCCATTTCTTTGGCGACATAAACCATCTCGTCTAGCGAGGGGGTAATCAAACCGGATAAACCAATAATGTCGCAGTTTTCTTTTTCGGCGATATCTAATATTTTTTCACATGGGACCATAACGCCGAGGTCAACAATTTCGAAATTGTTACATTGCAATACAACGCCAACGATATTTTTACCAATATCGTGCACATCGCCTTTTACGGTGGCCATCAAAATTTTACCGTTAGGCTTACTGCCCTCGGTTTTTTCGTCTTCAATATAGGGTTGTAAATAGGCGACGGCTTGTTTCATTACGCGGGCAGATTTAACCACCTGTGGTAAAAACATTTTGCCTTCGCCAAACAAATCGCCGACCACGTTCATGCCGTCCATTAGTGGGCCTTCAATCACATCCAGCGGGCGCGTGCTTTCTTGGCGGGCTAGCTCGGTGTCTTCTTCGATAAAAGCCGTAATGCCTTTAACAAGGGCATATTCCAAACGTTTTTTAACGGGCTTTTTACGCCATTCTAAATCTTCTTTTTTAGCGACAGCTTGACCATCGCCCCGGTATTTTTCGGCAATATCCAGCATGTTTTCGGTGGCGGCATCGGTGCGGTTATTAACGGCATCTTCAACGGCTTCGCGCAGTTCTTCGGGTAGATCGTCATAAATGGCGAGCTGGCCGGCATTGACAATACCCATATTCATACCGGCTTTAATCGCGTGGTATAAAAATACGGAGTGAATGGCTTCGCGAACGGGGTTGTTACCGCGGAACGAAAACGACACGTTACTTACGCCGCCAGAAATACCTGCGTGTGGCAGGTTCTCGCGAATCCATTGGGTGGCTTCGATAAAATCGACAGCGTAGTTATTGTGTTCTTCAATACCGGTTGCAATAGCGAAAATATTGGGGTCAAAAATAATGTCTTCAGCGGGGAAGCCGCTATCAACCAGGGTGTGATAACTGCGTGCACAAATTTCCTTTTTGCGTGCCGCGGTATCGGCTTGGCCGTCTTCATCAAAGGCCATCACAATAACAGCGGCACCGTACTTTTGGCAGAGCTTGGCTTTGTGTAAAAACTCGGCTTCGCCTTCTTTTAAGCTAATGGAGTTAACCACTGGCTTACCTTGAATACATTTAAGGCCTTCCTCAATTACATCCCATTTAGAGGAATCCACCATAATCGGTACGCGCGCAATATCGGGTTCGCCCGCAATCAGGTTTAAAAAGCGTTTCATGGCGGCGTGGGCGTCCAGCATGCCCTCATCCATATTAATGTCGATTATCTGTGCACCTTCTTCCACTTGGACTAATGCAACTTCCAAAGCGGTGGTGTAATCGTCGTCGATAACTAAGCGTTTAAAGCGGGCCGAACCGGTAACATTACAGCGCTCGCCAACGTTCACAAAGAGTGAATCTTTGGTAATGTTAAAAGGCTCTAGGCCGGCTAAGCGACAGGCGGGCTCTATGTTGGGAATGGTGCGCGGGGTTACACCTTCAACGGCTTCGGCAATCGCGCGAATATGCTCGGGCGATGTACCGCAACAGCCGCCAATAATATTGACAAAACCACTGGTGGCGAACTCTTCAACAATGGCGGCCATTTCGCGTGGAGTTTGGTCGTATTCGCCAAATTCGTTAGGTAAGCCGGCGTTTGGGTGGGCTGAAACGTAAGTGTTAGCAATGCGCGAAAGCTCTTGCACGTAGGGGCGTAATTCTTTTGCGCCAAGTGCACAGTTCAAACCAATGGAAATAGGTTTGGCGTGGGCGAGCGAGTTGTAAAAGGCTTCAGTGGTTTGGCCGGATAAAGTACGGCCAGAAGCATCGGTAATCGTGCCCGAAATCATAATGGGTATTTCATAACCGATGGTTTCGAAATAGGTTTGCACGGCAAATACAGCGGCTTTGGCATTTAAGGTATCGAAAATGGTTTCGATCAGCAGCATATCGGCGCCGCCGTCGATGAGGCCTTTGGTGGCCAGCGTGTAGTTTTCGACTAATTCATCAAAGGTGACGTTGCGCGCGCCGGGGTCGTTAACATCGGGCGAGATAGAGCAGGTGCGGCTGGTTGGCCCAAGCACGCCGGTGACAAAGCGCGGTTTGTCGGGCTGTTTAGCGGTAAATTCATCGGCGATTTCGCGGGCAATGCGCGCGCTTTCTACGTTAAGCTCGTAAACCAAGTCTTCCATTTCGTAATCGGATTGCGAAACTTCTGTACTGTTAAACGTGTTTGTCTCAACAATATCCACACCCACATCAAAGTAGGCGCGGTAAATATCTTTAATAATTTGTGGCTGGGTCAAGGTTAATAAGTCGTTATTACCGGCGATATCGCGGTGGTAATCGGCAAAACGCTCGCCTCGATAATCTTCTTCTTTAAGTTTGTAGCCCTGGATCATCGTACCCATAGCGCCATCTAAAATAAGGATGCGTTCTTTAAGGGCTTGTTTGATAAGAGTTGTGCGCTCGGCATGCGAAGAAGACATGAAATACCTATTTGGAAACGTAAACACTCAGTGAATGGCGTTAGGGGTAATAGCAGAGCTATTCACTGGGCGGCAGAAATTGTGGCTACGCGTTATGCGCTGCCAGTGTGTACCAATGTAAGTTTGAATGGTGTTTAAAATACAATCTATATCAAAACTTTTTGATTTAGATGCAATTGTAGCAGATTGTAGATTCTGAGGGAGTAGGGAGAGACAACTTCGGGCTAGAAAATACAGCGCATGCATGAGTCTTGTGTTGAGCGGTAAGGCATCTTTTACCGTCTTTCAATAGGCGGTAATAAACGATTTATATGTTTTGCAATGCCTCTTACCTATCAATCTCTATTCGAAATAGCTCAGCAGTAGTCCTTTACTCGGTCGTCGAAATAATCCCTTTTGGGCCAAAATCAGTATCCAGAAAAAGGCTCTATCCGCAGTAATGACTGCGCGGCCATTTTATGGGCCGTTCAAGCCATCTACGACTTTGTGCTCCTGCAACGTCTAATCTTGCATATCCTTATGCTGGTGCAAAGTCTATCCCTACGCATCCATGCTAGGGCTGGGTGCTATACAAGCGCTCCGGCGCTTGAGTGCCCAAAAAACAACCCCGCAGCCATATTTTAAGCTCATTTTTTTGGCGATTTAGTCATGATGAAAAACGAAAATTGAAATTTCGACAATAACAGCATCCAAATGCTAGAAATTAATCACCTTAGGGGCGTGCACCCAGGAATTCAAAAACGGGAAGTTATTTCATGCACGCTCTTTAGGTAAAATCAATATTTCGACGGCCTAGTCCTTTACTGGCGGGCGGAGTCTTGAGGTTACGATTATTGACTCACTTTTAGGCGGGCTCACCGATGCTTTGGGTCACGGCTTGTGCCGTCGCGACAACACAGTTTTTACCTTGATGCTTGGCCTGATACAGCGCTTTGTCTGCGCGGCTAATAAGCTGCGTTTCGGTACTATTTGCGCAATCTGCTGTAGAGGCAACGCCGGCACTTACAGTAATTTTGGCTGGTGCCCCATCAAAATTGAGGACGAGGCTTGCGATATTCTTTCGAATCTCGTCGGCAAGCTCTATAGCTTGCTGGGTTGAGGTGTTAGGCATTAGGACAATAAACTCTTCGCCACCAAAACGAGCAATAAAGTCACTTGGGCGATCGAGAGTTGCGCTGGCGGTTTGTGCCACTTTTTCGAGGCAGTCGTCACCGGCTTGGTGGCCAAAGTTGTCGTTGAATTGTTTGAAATTATCGACATCAAATAGAATGACCGCAATAGTGCTTTGATCTTGAATAGCCTGAGCCCATTCTAAATCGCAGATTTCGCTGAAGTGGCGCCTATTAGCAATTTGCGTTAAGGGATCTAGGCGTACCAACTCTTCCAGTTTTTTATTAGCTTCCTCTAAGCGAATCTCGGCGATTTTACGTGCGCTAACATCTTGCATAACACCCAATATACCGATGATCTTTCCTTCTAGGTCGCGAATGGGCACCTTGCTGGCTTCGGACCAGCAAACTTCGCGCGTATCTTCATTAATTTGCTCCAGCAGGCGCATAGCTTCATTGCCGGTATTAATGACTACCATATCGCTTTTGCGGCAGATGCTGGCGCCAATTTCGTCGTCTATGCCCCAGGGCATTTCAAGGTCAGTTTTACCGATGACATCTTCGGTGTTTTTAAAGCCGGCAATAGTCGCAAAGCGCTGGTTACAGCCGCGATAAACAAGATCCAAGTCTTTCCAGAAGTAGGCAAAGGGGTTGTTTTCGGTAATGAGGGTAAACAACTGCGTCACTTCTTTAAGTTGCTCTTCCAGCTCTTCTCGAGTGAGCTCCTTGGAGTGAGATGTTTTGGTGGTGATCCCTTTGATCATGTACGCCTCTATAGCTGTCGCAAAAATAAGGGGCGCAAGTGTAAACTATTTATGGTGGGAAAAAGTACTAGGGGGCGTGCATTAAATAACTTCCCGTTTTTGAATTCCTGAGTGCACGCTTGCCTTCGTTAAAAATATTTGCAATTGCCGGCTATTAGGGACGAGGAAACAATATTTCATCCACCAATGCTTGATCTCAACATTCTTACCTTCGTTGCTCAAAGCGTTACATGCCTCGGTAACCGCTCCTCGACATTATGCTCCTGCAATGTCTAATAAAGTACATCCTGTACCGATGCGTTACCCTACTGACCTATGTCCTATAGGCCCCGGCTCGATAACTGCTCCACGACATTATGCTCCTGCAATGTCTAATAAGGGGCTCCTGCCCCGATGCGTTATCCTAATAACCTGCCTCCCTGCAGGCCCTCTTTGCCTAATTGGACAAACTATTATTGCCTCGTCCCTTACGCCATATTTTCGCCTCGTCAAGCAGGCACCCAAAAAACCAAATTCCAGCAACTTATTCAGTGCACGCCCCTAGGTAGAAAATTGGGCGGAATCTGGCTATCGCAACGTATGCGTTGCCAGAGTGTGCCGCCGGTCGAATAAAACATCACAAAGTACGTAATTACCGGCTAATTCCGGCCTTATAGGCTAGGAATTTAATCATTAATAAAGGTCTTGATTAAACTAAAGTAGCATCTCTTGGATACTGCCATTACTGCTGGCAAAGCCTGCATTGGGCACACAGTAAACGTCGTTCAGTAGTGTGTTAAAACAATTGGCCAGCTTGGTGCCAAAAGGTAGGGCAACGTGTTGGTTTGTTCGCAGTACACCGCCACCACTGCCGGCAAAAACTAAGGGTAAGGCTTTGCGTTGGTGGGTATTATCTTGACCGTGTTGGTCCCAAAAGCGGCCCATTAAACCACTGCCAAACATTACCACGCTATTATCGAGTGCGGTCTTGCCGTTGGGGTCGATTATGCGATCTAGGCTTTGTAACAGTCCTGTAAATTCTGTAGTCAGAATATTAATAATATTGCGCAAGCCCGGCGAGCTACCGTGCTGCGCTCCATGATGGTCACCTGCGCCAGGCCCGTAATCGTATTCGCTGCGTTCGTGGTCTACCACATACGTCATTACATCGGTCAGTTGGCACTTGGCGGCTAAAGCCATTAATTCGTAGTGCAATTGCATATGTTGCTGGCGATTGTAGGTGGCGTAATCAATATCGCCCAGCACAATATGTGGAAACTCTGCACTATTGGCTAAGCAGGCACCCATCGTATTCTCGCTTTGTTCTATGCGCTGTTCTAATTCGCGAACGCTGGTTAGGTATTCGTCGAGACGTTCGCGATCGGCGGCGGCTAGCTTTTGAGTCAAGCTTTGGGCGTCGTTATATACGTAATCTAAAATACTGCGTTTTTTGAGCAAAGCTTCACTGCCTTGCGGTTGTGCACCAATAAAGCGTTCAAAGGCCAGTTTTGGGCTTACATAGCGGGTTACCGGCGCGCCATCACTTTTCCATGCAATATTTTCGGAATACAGCTGCTCTACACCGTCGGCAAAATAATGGCGAATACCGCTGGATAAATGCATTGAATGAAATGGGCTGGCGGCGGTTTGCTGGTAATAATCGGCAATAATTTGATCCACACTGGTTTCGCTACGCGCAGTGCCTTCGTTATTTTTTTGGCCGCTGCAATTTAAAAAACCGGTCGAGCCAACAGGGTGCTCACCACCGTCGTAGCCACCGTTGGCTAAGTCTTGATTCGATAAATGATTATAAAGTGCAATTTTATTTTTTAAACCAGCATTGGCAATGGGTTGCATGCTGTGTGCGGCTGCCCATTGTGCGCCTGTGTGAACAGTGCTGTTTTGGCTGCCGGGGTTTAATGTGCCGCCATTTTGCCAGTCGGCAAAGAGGTCTGCTGGATCTACACCTTCACCGGGGTGGAACGAAAACCAATCATCCAATACCACCCCATTGGGAATGTAAATAGATATAAAACGCGGCCGCTGGCTATTGCAGGCCGCGTGGCTATTGGCGCTTAAGCTTTCGAGTACGGGTAGGGTAAACGCCAAGCTGCCGCCTTTTAGGCTACGGCTTAAAAAGTGGCGACGGGTATGGCGGTTTTGGGGTACATTTTTAATTTTCATTTTTATCTCCAAAATCGCACATTAATGCGCATCGGCCGATTCGAGCTGAATGGGCGCGTGGCGGTGTGTAAAGGTGGGGTTCGTCACTATTAATGCGAGTAAATCACGCAGGCCTAACTCTTGCTCCTGCCAACGAGTATTTAATGCTGCTAAAAAAACTTCATCATCGTGGCTGGGGTGGCGGGCATGGGCGTAGCTATAAAATTTTTCTAACCCGCAGGCCGCTAAGCGCTCATCATCTTTTAAAAGATCAATCATGCCTTTGGCGCCTTCAAAACTGGGTCCATTAAAAAAGTTGCCGCTGGCAATTATGTTATTGCCTTGTGCATCGAAGGGTTGGTAAAGGCCGAATGAGTCGAAGTGCCCTAAGCCATTACCTATCGGGTTTATGTAGCGATGGCAGCCTTGGCAAGCATCGCTGTTGGTATCGGCACTTTGGTCAATATTGGGTGGTGGCGCTGGTGGTGCATCACATAATAAATTATCGAGGGTATAAATACCGCGTTTAATAAATGCCGTACCGCGTGATGAACCCGTTAATAATAATACTGCGCCTTGGGTTAAAAGCCCTTGGCGTTGGGTGCCGGTTAAATCTATTCGCTTGTCGGCACTAGTCGCGCGGGGCAATTGGTAATAATCGGCAAGAGTATCGTCGGCGAAGGTGTAGCTTGCGCCAAGGAGTTCGCCAATGGGGCGATTGTTTCGAATTAAATGCATCACAAAATGTTGTGTTTCTTGCACCATTGAATCGGCCAAGGCCGGTTGCCAGTTGGCTGGGTTATCGACGGTAAGAGCTTGGGCTTTTTGTGCTACGGCATTTAAATACAGCCATTCAGAGGCGAAACCTTCACCTAAACAGTTGGCTTTTTCGTCGGCTAACATGCGGTCTAGTTGTTCTAAAATTTGGTTTTGCGAAAGTGTTGGGTTTTGTTGGGTTAAATTGCGTAGGGTGGTGTCCGGTGGTGAACACCATAAAAAATAAGCGAGACGGTTACTGAGTTCAACACTGCTAAGCGGGTGTACTTGATCGTTACTAATGTCGCTATCTATTTCTATATGATGTAAAAACTTAGCGCTAACCAGCATGGCGTGTAGCCATTGACGAAAGCTGTCTTCAGGGTTATTACCTTGCATAATTTGTAGGTTAATAAAATCGTTGGCCTTGGCAATTTCGATCGTGCTTAGGGGCCCGCGCCACAATTGATTACCCCAGTAATTAACCAACGTTGCAATGCAGGTATCTTGAGTGTCGGCTGTAATAGTGCAGCGCATAAGGCGTGTTTTATTTTCGGGGTTATTAAATAGTGCATCCAATAAATGTTCGGCTACGGTGTAGTATTGACCTAAGCGCAAGCCATTAAAACGAAGAATGTTATTCATGCGGGTAAAGTTTTCACTTACATCATCAGCAATTAAATCTTGTGAATTAATGGCAATCCCAAAAAGTGCATAGACTGTTTTTTGATATTCCAGATTACTTAGCCGATAGGGCGGCAGGGTGCCTGGGTGTGCGGGTAGTGTGCTGATGTCGAGAGGCTGTATGGGTGAGCGTGAAAGCATCAAATAATTAAAGTTAAAGGGTTGCACCATTTCGATGCGCAGCGTGTGCCAGCCGGCATCCAATAGCTCGGAATCTCCAATGGCGTTGGCATAGTTTTGCCATTCCCCTGTGCCCGCTAGTAATACAGTGCCTTGCGGTTGTCCGTTTATTTGCCACGTGAATTCCATGGCAGGGTAAGGGCTTGCAATGCGGGCGCTTAAACGAATGCGCTGCGTTTGGCTAAGGTAGAAGGAATACTTCAGCCACTCGCCGGCTTCGGCCCAAGCAATATTAAAGTCACCATTGCTGCCATCTATCTCGATATCGTTTGTGGCTTGTATATCAACAGGGGTGTTGGGCCGCTGGTCTAGGTCGCCTTCCTTGGTTTCTGATTGGTCCCAATAACTGATATTTTCGCCGCCGCTATCAAAGTGCTCGGCTTCTATACGTAATGGCCAAGGGGCTAGGGTTGAGGTGCTCGCGTTGGCACGGCCAGGGTGGACGAGGGTAGCGGTTGTGTCGTTTAAGGCATTAAGGCCGTTAAGTGTTGGCAGTATAGGTGTTTGCTCATCTTCAATGATGATGTCGGGGTGAACTGTACCGTAGGCCGTAAAACCGGCCAAAATGTAAGCGGCAACCGTATTGGCGCAGACAAAGTCGCAGTCGATAGGCTTGCCGGGCGGCATGGTAGTTTCAATACTATTAACAAGCTCCAAAGCGGTGCCTTGCCAATTATTTAGCGCCGGCCCAAAGCCCCCTTCGCGGCCATCGCTGTTGTGGCAATGTGCACAGCCTTTATCGTAAAGTGATTTCCCTGATAGCAGTTGAATGTTTTCTTGTGCACTATGTTTACTACTTGATGATTGGATGCTGTGCTGGCTGCTTGCCGGGGTGTTATTGCTGGAAAAGCTGACTGACTCTTCGGGGTTGGAGCCCATGCAGGCACTTAATAGCCCGGCCAGTATTGGCAATCCAAAACGCAGTAATCTCATACATGGACCTTTGCCATATTAGGCTAGTTAATATTGTGAGCAGGCGCTTACCGACCAGCTGAAAGCTTAAGGGGGAAAGTCCACCTCACTTTCACTGAATAAACGATGATCGCCTTGCCCCTAACTCTACGCAAAGCTAAGTGTTTGTGCTGGGACTGTCGTGCCACTTTAGTAAAGTGACCCTTTTTACAAGAAGGTTAAGCCGGAAAACGTGAGCAGCTCGACTAAAAATTCAGGTACGCCCATGGTGCCCGAAATGAGCAAGTTATGATGACATCGCGGTCATTTGTGGTGGCGTTTAACGTGCCTTTCGGTATCTAAAGTTTTAGCGGTGAGTTGAACTTATCTTCGAGCTCAGAGATTAAGTAAAAGAGTGCATTTCATTATTAAGTAAACTTTATTTAATTTGTTTTTTGATGTGATTGTGATTATAGTCTGATGAGTTGAGGGGCTTTTACGGGATAGTGCCTTGGTACTGATGTGCTAAGCATATCTTCATCGGCAAAGTGTTTTCGGTATGACTTTCTTTGCGAAGTAACTAATGGCGCTTCCCATTTAAAAAACCTTTGCTAAGGGGCGTGCACTGAATAAGTTGCTGGAATTTGGGTTTGTGGGTGTACGCTTGACGAGGCGAAAATATGGCGTAATAGCCGGCTATTGCAAATATTTTTAACGAAGGCAAGCGTGCACCCAGGAATTCAAAAACGGGAAGTTATTTAATGCACACCCCTTACCATCAAACACATCAGGAGAGCTATATGCGGTACCTTTCATATCAATCGTTTTTAGTGCGTTTTCAGCAAAAGGGCCGCCTGTTATTGTTGGCATCGTCTGTAACTGTATTAGTAGCATGCGATGGTGGTTCTCAGAAGAGCTCAAGCGCGCAAGCGGTAAGTAGCGCGGCCGTAAGTGTTACACCGTCAAGCCAATCTGTATTGTCATCCTCTAACGCAGTGGTAAGCTCCAGTGTGGTGTCTTCGGTATCAAGCATGGCAGCTGGATCCAGTGTTGCATCAGGTGGCTGCGGTATCGCGATGGGTGATGTGCCTTATTGTTTATCGGGCGATTTGACCGATGCGAATGACGCGGGCGAATTAGATGGTTGGGGTTGGGAGAACGAAGGCAGTTGTATTGTGCCCGATGGTTTAGCCGACCCTAACCCCGGTAGTTGCGTATTGGATACCCCCGATACCGGCGGCGGTAATTCAAGCGGTCGAATCATGTATAACGGCCAAGCGGTGTACCTTAGCGGTTTTAATATTGCGTGGTTTAGCTTTGCGGGCGACTTTGGTAATGGGGTTAATGAACCTGAGTTACGCCGTGCATTAGAGGATGTTAGTGGCGCCGGTGGTAATAGTTTACGTTGGTGGATGCATACCGATGGCAGCTCTTCGCCGGGTTGGGGTTTGGTGAATGGTCAGCGAAGGGTGACTAACCCTGGCGGCACCACAGTAGCCGATTTAAGGCGAGCACTGGATATTGCGGCTGAATATAACGTTTATATTATTCCTGCCTTGTGGTCGTTTGACATGCTGCGCAATAACGACTTTCGTAACCCGCCAACGCAAGATAACTACCGTTTATTATCAAACGATGTTGTGCTGCAATCGTATATTGATAATGCACTTGTACCGATGGTGACGGAATTAAATAAACACCCACAATTAATTGCTTGGGAATTATTTAACGAGCCCGAAAACATGACCGAAAGCTGGTTTTACCAAGCCGATGATTATTTTGGCGGCCCAGTGCCTACTCGCGAACAGCTGCAGCGCACGCAAGCGAAAATGGCAGCTGCAATTCACCGTACGGCTATTGCGAATGGTGAGGTAGCATTAGTGACCACAGGTTCCAAATCTATGGGTAAGTACAATTCCGATGTGGCGGGTGGGTATAACTGGTACCGCGACGACCGCATGATTGCCGCAGCAGATGGCGATGCCATGGCCGTGTTAGATTTTTACGAACCGCATTATTACAACAATGAAGGCCGCAACGGCGCATGGTCACCTTTCCATCACGACGCTAATTACTGGGGGGTAGACAAACCCATTGTTATCGGTGAATTTTATGTGGATAAGGCATTGGATGTTTTGGGTGAGCGAGTAGAAGGCGTTGATATGTGCAATACCCTTGCGGCTAAGGGTTATGCCGGCGGCTGGCCCTGGCAGTGGAATGAATATGCTAACGAACTTAAGGCGTGCATAGAAAAAGTTGATATTAACTAGCTTAGGGGCGTGCATTAAATAACTTCCCGTTTTTGAATCCCTGGGTGCTTGCTTGCCTTCGTTAAAAATATTTGGAATAGCCGGCTATTGCGCCATATTTTCGCCTCGTCAAGCAAGCACCCAAAAACCCAAATTCCAGCAACTTATTCAGTGCACGCCCCTTATTTTGTACGATCTAACGTGTTACTAAAACCCCAGTTTACTGGGGTTTTTTTATGGGCGATGTAAAGGTGATGGGCGCCGGAGAACTATAAAGCCCTAAATCGGTCACATGGCATTCAATCAATTTTTAACCGATCTGGATAATTCTGTGAAAAATATACTCATGCTCAAGCTGGTTATATGGATGGCCGTAATAGCGGCTAATACCTTTGCTGACAATGTGAACTCGCCACTAGCGGTTGTTAATGCTCGAATGCAGGCGCATAACGAGCATAACTTAAAAGCATTTTTAGACACATACTCAGAGGATATACAAGTTTATGGCTATCCAGATACGCCTTTTGGTACGCCGGGCAAGGAACATATACAAAGCATCTTTGGCCCACTATTTGAGAATAAAGCCGTACATACGGAAATACAGTATCAAATCGAAAATGGAAGGTATGTTGTTAATCATGAAACGGTAGTAAGGCAGGGGGAAACGACTGTTTACGTGTCTATTTATGAGGTTATCAATGGAAAAATAAAAAGCGTGCGCTTTATTAATGATCAGTAGACCTCGGTTATTGGCTCGATAGTTGTTATGACTGTTTGGATGATTGGGGTAGTGCAGGGTGCGCTGAAAACTTGATTGAAATTTTCCAGTTGAGTGTGTCGGCGCCCTCGAGCGCGCCTTGCCTGCCCTCTATGTAAGGTGAGCTGATACTTTTAATTGACCAGTTTTTCATACTGCTCGCTTGAGCGATTACACGGTGGTATTTTTAGGCGATTGCGCGCACCGCCGACCGCCGAGGGGTGCAGACCAAGTTGATAGCCAATTTCAGCATCGGTGTATTTACCCAGCAGCTCAATGTCCTTAGGCTTCCAGTCAAATGGCCCGCTCTTGCGAAAGCTCGCGATGCCCAGTTCGTGCCGCTTAAGCCTTACAAGGGTAGTATTCAAACCAAGTAATTTGGCAATATGAGCATCTGTATTTGTGCCAATAAGCGTCAGTTCTTCATCTAGCCACTGCTTAGCACCTTGGTGAGCAGTGATATTGAGTTCGGCCAGCTTTTGCCGCACAACACGGAGGTCTACTTTAAATGATTGTGCAAAATATGAGGGCCCCATCAAGGGTAATTGCTTAAGCATTATGGGTGTCCAGTCAATGCTGGCGGCTGCCTGATACAAAGGGATACCGAGTTGGCGGCGCTTCATAGAGATAAGCCCTTTAGGAATATTGAACTCAATCGCAAGGTCGCGATCACTGGATTTACCCATCTTATTAATTAATTTTTTATTCCAGTCATACTTGCGGCCCTTTTTGGGGGGGCTGAAGGGTGGAATGCCATGGTATTGACGTATCAGTCTGATTTTAGCGCGTGTAAGATTGTACTTTTGGCTAATTTCTAGGTCAGTCACTTTTCCCAGCTTTTTTATAACGGCATCGGAAAGTTGAGGTAGCGGCGTTAATTCGCCAGTGACTGGATTTGGGATGTCCATCAGTATTCGCTTACAGCGAGCGGCTACATAGCTAATGCCAAAATACTCTGCATATTCTAAATCACTCACTTCTCCAAGGCGGTCAAGCATTTCTTGTGACCATTCGATAGGTGAGCGCTCGCTATAGGGGTCGATGCCTATCGAATTTCGATAGTGGGTTACGGTGGATGGGCTCAAGCCAACATTATCTGCAATAATGGTGTCGAAGTCGGTACCCAATAACGCGATTTCTTCGGGCTGCCAAATGTGTTTTTTATGGCCTTTATCGCCAGTAGGCAGCTCTTGTTGTTGGTAGGGCGGAATGCCAAGGCTGTTGCGTTTGTCGGTGACTATACCGGGCCTTACGCGCCATTCCCTTGCTAATTGTGTGTCAAAGGTTGAGCCCAACTTTTTAATTTTACTTGGCGTCCATTGAATGCTACCGGTCTGAAATGTCTCCCCAACACCTTTAATTCCAAGCTTTTTGCGGAGTATTTTTAGCGCAGAAGGTTTGACATTGAAGGCGCGTGCCAGCGAAAAATCCCCCATCGAGCCCAGCTGGTCTTCAAGAGCTTGGCGTTGACTGGGCTTGAGTTGTCCCAGCTTTATATATTGATTTTTTGTTGTCATAAATGTTGTGAAATTGTCGTGTAGTAAAATAAATCAGCCGTTTTTTAGAGTATAGCTTCTGGGGCTTGATTTCGCTTAGTGTCAATGGTTTAGTTTGGAGCGCAAAGCGGTGATTTTAATGGCGGGGCACAATTTTTTGATTTTCAGCGCCTAATGAAAGGCATCAAAACTACAAACCAGCAATCTTCTCTTTTTGTTTAGCCAACTGCTTAGCTAAACCGACCAAGAGCTCCTTTTGCACAACTTAGGTTGGGGCGTTAACTACTGGACAAAGTTAATGGCTGATTCCGTTTTTTTTAGCTGATCGACGTTACAGTTTCCGTCTATTCTCAGTGCGTATAAAAGTACGTCGATTCTTTCTTCTTGGGCGATAGTAACTTCAAAGGTATTTGTGGATACTTCCTTAATCGAAGTCACTCCGCCACCACCGGTATACGGGTAATTTTTGAGGATGTCCTGAAATATATAATCGATTAAAGCGTTTGATTTCAAAATACGATTTGTTTGGCAATTTGAAGTCATCATCGCTGCGACTTTAGTGCTGTTGCTGTCACTGTTGACGTATTGGTTTTGTGGGGATGCATACGATATTGGTGCATTTGTGAGGTAGAGAGAAATTGCGATTCGTTTAATGAGTGAAATGGTGCCGGCACCTTCGAATATGTTTATTAAAAATTGGATGCTATGTGTAGTGGAGCACGTTAAGTTACTAAGCATTGGTTTTTGTAGTCTATTGATGTGATTCTTGATGTAAATTATGCAGTCTAGTTGGCCGGTAAGGGGGCTATCCTTTAGGCATAAAGTATGTGCAATGGCTGGGCTTGTACGTTGGGCTTGAATCCGCCGGGTAACCTTGTTGAAATCCGGCTGTAGAGTACTATGGAAATCCTAGAATGCGTTTAGCGTTAAAGTCCAAAGCCGAGAAGGTTTTTGGGTTTTAGAGCTGGGCATGTTGGGGTCGGTTAAATAGTAAATGATTCCTTTGTCTTCCCAAACTCGAAAAATAACACCGTCTTTAAGGCTGATTTTTGCAATGTCTAGCCCCATTGGGTTTGCAGAATTAAATAGGCGTACAAATTGATATTTCGGGCGGTGAACAGAGCCGCCAAACCCCCAGCTTAAAACATCGTCAAAATACACAAGTAGTTGCGTTTCGCCATCATTAATTGAGGCTGTAATCGGCGGGAAGTCACTAGTGAAGGTAGGCTCTTCGGTAAGCGTAATATAGGAGTAATTGTTAAGATCTATTTGTATTAGCTCGACTTTGGCATATTGAATGTCTGCACGATAAATCGTAGCTACCAGTATTTTTTCGTTTATATACTCGGCAAAGTCAATATGGCCAATTTTGTTGTCTAACTCACCCTGAAGCTTACCTAGTTTACCGATTGGCTTCGTCGTTTTATCAACGTTAATCTCCAGCGTATAAATCTTATTTGAAACCAAGATGAGTGGTTGCCCATTCCCTTGTGCATCTAGAATGCGTGCGTGCTTGGTTTCGATGCTCTGATCGTAAGAAAACTCTGGCCAAACAATACCATGCGGATCGACTCGTCCTTCGCCTTCACCGTAAGGGCGAATTCTGGTATGGCGATAATCGCGCCATGTTTCGGTTGCCCAGCTATTTTCAATAACTTCTTTTATGGCGACATCATTAGTCAGCGTTTTGGTGGAGCTTAGCGTCCTAAGCTTGCCATCACTAATAGGGCTGATAAAAATCATGCTTGAGAACATAGCCACAAACCCGGCAATGCCAAGGGCGCATAAACCTAAGAAGCAGTAAAAAATAATTTTTAGCATGGGTTTCCTTACCTGATTTAAAATAGAGAGTTTTCGTAGTGGGGAATGCTTTATTCTTAGTTGGATTATGCCTTGGCAGGAGGGATGTGGCTACCCGATATAGCTGCAATGGCGCGACCGATTTTATGCAGTGGCGTAGTCAATGTTTAAGGTTGTTAACTGTGCTCAATAAAGTGATGATCTTTAGGGTTTGGCGTATAAGTTGAGAGCTACATCGACGACCGCTACGGTCGGAGCTGGCCCGCCAACAGCTAGTGTTGATGTAATCTCATATGCTATACATAGGCCAATTCTCGCTGCCAGTCTTCCTTATTTACGTAGTTATTGCGCACAGTATTCGCACGAAATTCCGCATCAAAACTATGTCACGCCGATGGTAGAGTGTCAGATATTAGCCATGTCGCAAAGAAAAAAAGGAACGACGATAGTAAAAGCCCTACACCTAGGATTCTATCTCTGGGATAAACGAAATATTTCTTTGCAACTTTTGCGTCGAGAAATAAGGGAGGGATAGCTTTCTGAGCCCAATGTGCAGGGAAGACTGCGGCAAGTGCCATGCTGAGTAATGTAAAGCCTACTTTGTCTTCTGTGCTTAAGTAGTAGAGGCCGGCGTTTTTAATCTGGCGGTTTACATTTTTTACAGATATACGGGTAAAAGAAATAATGAATAATGCCCATAAAAAAAGTGAAGAAATCCAAATTAAAATCTCCCAGTTTTCCATTACTTTAACTTCTCGAGTAAATTAATATCGTATGTGTAAGCTGCAGCGTTTTGTCCAAATTGGTCCATATGCTTGGCTGTGTAATATCCGACGGTAATGGCTGCGCCAATAATTATAATCCAGCCAACTGGGGTTAGGCCCAGGCCAATAGCAGTTAGGGCTCCCGCCATGGCATTGCCTGCAGCCATCCCTGTCGCTGCACCAAGCCCAACCCCCGTTGTTTGAACAGCTAATTCTCGCTGCCAATTTTCGTTATTTTGGTAGCTATTACGCACTGTATGCGCACGAAAGCCTGCATCAAATACTATCAATCCATTGCCTGCGAAGCTAATTCCTTTGGTTCGCTTGGCAAGTTGAAGAGTCTGTGCCAGAGGCGTTGTTGAACGCATCCGTCGATGCTCGGCGAAGAATGTAAGTGTCTCTAATGTTGTAAGGGACGAGGAAACAATATTTCATCCACTAATGCTTGATCTCGACATCCTTCCCCTTCGTTGCTCAATGTGTTACATGCCTCGGTAGCGTACCCTACTGACCATTTCCTATAGGCCCCGGCATACCCCCCTTTAAGCGTTTCGACAAGAAAGCCGCTTCGATAACTGCTCCCTGCGTTATCCTAATTACCTGCGTCCCTGCAGGCTCTCTTCGCCTAGTTGGACAAACTATTATTGCCTCGGCCCTAAAAACTATTTAATAAAAGTGTCAATTATTACGGTAATAAAAAAAGCAGTAGTCATTAAAAGTAAAAACAAACCAAGAATTTTATCCCTGGGGTTGCTTGCAAATTTTTTGGCATATTTTACGTCCAATATTTCGGGAAGAATAAACCTTTGAGCGATTTTGGTGGGTAGTATTAGAGCAATAGCTATTGAAAAAAGAGAGTAGCCAACCTTGTCGTCTACACTCATTGAGTAATAGCCTGATTCACGAATTTTATTATTAATTTGCTTGGCTGTTATTTGGCTAAATAGAACGATGCTAAGCCCCCAGCCAAAGATGCATAGCACCCAAGCTAATAAATACCAGCTCGTCGTCAAAATATTTCTCCTAATACATTCCGATCATAAAGATTACCGGTTTTTTCCTGTGCGATATCATCTACGTGTTTGGCAGCAAAATAACCAACAGTTACTGCGGCTCCGATTAGTATTACCCAACCTACGGGGGTTAGCCCAAGTCCAATTGCTGTTAGGACGCCTGCTGTAGCTTTTCCGGCCGCAATGCCAGCGGCCCCGCCAAGCCCAAACCCCGTTGTTTGAACAGCCAATTCTCGCTGCCAATTTTCGTTATTTTGGTAGCTATTACGCACTGTATTCGCACGAAAGCCTGCATCAAGTACTATCAATCCATTGCCTGCGAAGTTAATTCCTTTGGTCAGCTTGGCAAGTTGCATGGCTTGCTTGCCGTTTTGAATATTTAGCTGTCGGTACTTTCGGCGGCTGGCAACATTAATACCGCGTTGTGCGCTGGATAAGGCAGAGCCTCTGTTTTTACCCCATTCTGCTGGGGTGACGATTTTTTTGAGCTCGGTTTGGTAAGTCTGCTGTAAATGTTTGTAAAATCGTTCAACGGCGGCTTTGAGTAATGCTTTTTTTGCATTGGCAGGGCGACCGTTAACTTTCGACTTACTATGCTCGCTTAGGGCAAGCAACGCCTTTTGGTAATCAACGATAGCTTTTTGAAACCCCGTGAGCCTTGTGTGGCTAGCCGTGGCACCGGCACCCACCAAACTACCTGTCTGCTGAAGATCTATTGTGGAAAGCGCTGTATCGTAAAGTGCTGCTATCGCCAACAAGCGTTGGTCGAGCACATCCATCGTGCACATTAAGTTATCGCGCTCGGCGGTATTGAGCCCCGTCAGCGTACGCTGAATACTATTGGCTTGCGGGTTTTGCTCTAAGCAGTAGGGCGTATTCGCCGACAGTATTGTGCATTGCTGTGCCAAAATAGGCTTCAATTCACGCCCATACTCATCGACAAGTGCATCGGGTTTGGTATTTTGGGTAGGGAATATAAAGGTAGTCATGATTAATGTCCTTATTGCTGCCGTTGGTTATTGCGATCCTGAGTGGAAAGCGCCGCTTCAGTGCGTGCTTGGCTATTTTAACGGTATTTTTGATGGGTACAAGTGTGTTTTAGTAGTAAGGGAGATGTGTTAGCGGTTGTAGATAAGCGTTACTAGCTTGTAACAACACTTCGGACAGTTTTGGCCCAATGATAAGTGTAACGCAGGCATATAGGGA
>NZ_CEXWTU010000084.1:0-19263 GCF_982758155.1 Marinagarivorans sp.
CATGCCCCGGCATGCGCCCCTTCGAGCGCCTTGTTGAGAAAGCAGGCGCCCTCGTGTAATTGGACAAACTATTATTGCCTCGCCCCTTAATCGTAAATATAGTGTACTTTTTTTGTTATTTCACAGTTACTTTACATCCCGCAAACCCGCTGCCCACTGTGGATTGCGAGGTGAAATGCCATGACCAAGCTAGGATTCTATTTTGAGAAAAATATCTGTTTTAATCGGTATTATCATTTGCCTCTCCACATTGCCCGCTAAAGCTGAGTTCACTCATTTCATTAGCCGTGACGGCCATCGGTTGTTGGATGGCGATATTGAATTTCGTTTTGCCGGGATACATGCACCAGAACTACACCGTATTGAGAATGATGCTGCCGGTCCTTGCCCACAAGATCCCAGGGGCTGGGGGCAATATTTTCAGTGGCCGACTGCCGATGAGCAAGAGAACTGGATAAAAACTTTAGTACGCACAGGACATAAGGCCATGCGTATTTATGTTCTATCGGTAGCAACACCTTACGACCAGGCTTGCGGTCGAGAAACGCATATTCTGCCGCCAGTAAAACCGAACGGTATGCCACGCTTGAGTGAAAATGCGATGATTGTTTACGACCGGATGATTGCATTTGCTGAGGAACAGAATCTGCGTTTAATTTTGCCTTTTATTGACCATTGGAAATGGTGGGGCGGACGCGAACAACTAGCCGATTTTTACGGTGAAAGCCCGCAGGATTTTTACGATACGCAAAGTAAAACCTACCAGGCTTACTTGCATATTATTAGCGCGGTGATAAACCGAACTAATACTTTGACCGGACGCCGTTATTCTGAAGAGAAAGCCATTATGGCTTGGGAAACAGGGAACGAGCTGCGTGATTCAACCCCTGACTTTGTCCGAAAAACAGCCGCTCATATTAAAAAAAATGCGCCTAACCAACTGATTATTGACGGTACATACCTAAAGATTATGCCTTCATCTTTGAGTGATCCCAATATCGATATTATCTCGAATCACTTTTACACCACTAACGAAAACAATAATCCCCAGCAAATTGAGCACGATTTAAAAGCTATTGACGGCAAAAAAGTGTATTTGGTTGGCGAATACGGCCTTAAGGACGCTAAAGGTATGGCGGCAATTATGCAAAAAGCAGTCAATTACCAATATCACGGTGCCCGTGCTGCAGGCGCATTGGTATGGGGGTTTCGCGGTCATCGGCACGACGGTGGATTTTACTGGCATAAAGAATACACGGGACATTATAGCTATCATTTACCGGGGTTCCCTGAAGGCGAAAGTAATGAAGAGCAGGCCGTGGTGGACTTAGTGCGGCTAGCCCAAGCACAACTTCAGGGATTGGCATCTGCGCCACCTTTACCCATATCGGAGGCCCCAATTTTACGCGCGGTTTCGCAGGCTGGAGCCATTACATGGATGGGGGCACCTGTAGGTAAACATTACCGTATTGAACGTCGACAAAAACAGGCTGTGTGGAAAATCTGGCAATCATGGTCATCTTGGGAAACGATTGGTCATGATATTAGCGATGGCAAACAAGCGTTTATGCCTGAAGTCGACACCTTATTCGTTGACACAAGCATTAACATTGGGCGATTCCAATATCGTCTCTTTGCTGGGAACGCTTCGGGTGAATCGCCCCCATCCAATAGTTTAGAGATCGTATATGTTAAGCAACCGACGCATGATTAACCCGTCCATTGGATGCACCAAAATATAGCGCACGCGAAATAAATTATTTAAAACTAGCGCTAGTCTAGACTTACTTTGTAACCGGTTACAATTTCCAACAGACGTGCTTATCCGCAGGATGTTAAGCTCAAGCTATAAACCAAATGTCACGTCGGCGTGTTGTCGGTTTATTGTTTTATCATGCAATAGGATTGTATTCGCCGGTCAAACCCGTTCTGTTATTTTGAGTGGTTTAGCTGTATGTCCAGTATTAGAGAGGTGGCTTTAGCGGCAGGGGTATCCATTGCCACCGTATCACGAGCACTCAGTACACCAGAAAAAGTGTCCAAGAGTACCCTTGCGCGAGTGAATGCGGCTATAGAGCAAATGAACTACAGCCCCAACATGATGGCCCGAAACTTCAGGGCGGCACGCTCTTACTCGATTGTTGTTCTTGTGCCCAATCTTACCAACCCATTCTTCTCAACCCTGATTCGTGGGATCCAAGATTCTGCGCATCTAGCCGGTTACGCGGTATTACTTGGCGACACCCATGATTCGCTTGAACGGGAAAAGGAGTACATTAACCTTGTTCGCACACGACAATCAGATGGGGTTATCCAGCTGCGCCCACACCCCACCTGTGAGACCTTAGCGCCAGAGCTCAATATCCCGTTTGTTAGCGTCTGCGGTAGTCAAAGTATGCCCTACCCTTCAGTTCGTATTGATAATGTCGGTGCCGCGCAAGCGATTGTTGAATACCTTATTAGCCAAGGGCATAGAAGTATTGGAGTTATTGCTGGAAAAGCCGATAACCCACATACCATTGACCGCTACCGCGGTTATTGCCAAGCACTCGAATTAGCGGGAATCCCCTTGGATGAAAACCTCATTACTTATGGTGACTTTACGATGAGTGCAGGTGTGGTTGCGGCCAACCACTTCGTTGGAATGAAAAATCGCCCGACAGCGCTTTTTTCTATGAGTGATGAAATGGCAATAGGAGCTATGCAAAGCCTTCGGCAGGCTGGCATTGATATTCCTAAGGATATGTCTATAACAGGCTTTGATAATATTGAATTTTCAAAATATGCCGAACCACCGCTCACCACAATAGAGCAGCCAGCTGAAGACCTCGGAAGAACTGCGTTTAATGTTCTTTTACAATTAATACAAGACCAAGGGCTGCCGAGCAATGAAATTGTATTGCCGCACGCGCTTATTGTGCGTAAATCAACCGCGGTGTACCGTAACAAAAATCATACCCATTAAATTAGTCGGGTAGCGTTGCCTTGTTTATTCGCCGGCAAATCTCAATTAACGCACGACCATTATGATAAGGCCCTTTCCAAAACCCCGCAGTGTAATAATTTTTTCCGTTGGGATCTTTTTTTTCCATCCAGCGCCATTCGCCCCTCGGGTTATCAATGATTTCTTTTTTTAGAAACTGCCATAATCCATACACAACATTGAGATGCGATGGGTCACGAGTAATTTCATAGGCATTGAAAAACCCCACCATAGCCTCGGCTTGCACCCACCACACTCGGTCTTCGATCTTACATTGCTTACGGATTGAATAAGCATCAATCAGAGATCCATCGTCCTCTATGCCCTCTTGCTCACAAGACTCAACAAGCTGTAAGACTAAATCGCGCCCCTGATCAAATAATGAAGGGTCATCTACGGCAAGTATTGCTTCCCACAATAGCCAGCTACTTTCAATATCGTGCCCATAAGAGTAATCGTCACTTTCATCTTGCCACGTCAAATCCATAAACATTTTTAGGTGACGATTACCTGCGAAGGGAAAGTTTTTTGAATAGCACTGAATCAAACTAACGAGTGCGCATTTAACATCCGCATTCTGACTCGCGCTATAAAGCCCGGTATAGGATTCCAATAGATGGAGGTGTGTATTCATGGTTTTTGCACTATTTAAGTCTTTTTTACTTAAACGGAGATCGTCAAGTGCAGACCAGTCTTGTGTAAAGGCTTCATAGTAGCCGCCATTTACAGGGTCTAATCCATGGAGTTCAATAAGGCCGAAAATATCTAACGTTAAGTCCAACGTTTTTTTATCGCCCATCAATCGGTAATACGCACTAAAGGCATAAACCGCAAAAGCTTGCGCATATATTTGTTTGCGGCTATTAAGGACTCGGCCACTAGCACTGACCTCCCAAAAAACACCGCCGTGTTTTTCATCAACAAATCTGGCAATAATATAACGGTAAAGATCTTGTGCGGTATTTCGCCACACGTTTCGATCTTCGTCTACAGAGAGATAGAGTGCGGCTTCACTGTAGAACCACAATAAACGAGTGGCTAATATGACGCCTCTTGGAGCGCCGGCTTTAACTTCGCCCGCATGAGTAACCTCGCCGGCAAAGCCTTCAGAAAGGACTACATTGTTGTGCCACCAGTGGCCAATACGCAACAATTCTGCCCTGCACTCAACGGCCAACATCTCCAGAGAAAATGGCTCAGGCGCATTAAACGGTATATCGCAAATTACAGGGGGCGCCTCCTGATCACTAGACGCATAGGTTGGTGTCTTCACTGCACGCCCTCTAAAAAACGCTTATTGCGATTGATCAGTTCAAGGCGCGTATTAACGCTCGCAGCTGAGGTTAATCCGTCCTCAGGCGTATTATTCACATAGTCCAATAATTGCTCTACCGTTGTAGTTGCAACATGCATGCGGGTATCAGACGACGCGTAATAAATATTCACGCTATGGCCGTTAAGTATCCAACCATTGCAAAAACAAACATTAGAAACATCGCCTGTACGTTCGCCCCCTTGTGGTGCCATAAAATACCCGCCTGGTTGTTTTATGATTCGCCAGGGCTCATTAATATCTGTCATGAAAACATAAAGCACATAACGCAGCCCAGCCGCCGTATTGCGCACCCCGTGTGCAAGGTGCAGCCAACCCTGACTGGTTTTAATCGGCGCTGGGCCTTGGCCATTTTTGACTTCTTTTATGGTGTGGTAAATTTTTTCATCCACAATAACTTCAGACTTTATTTCGGCCTGAGTAATGTCCTCACAAAGACCCCAACCAATTCCGCCACCGCCACCCACAGAAATAAAACCATCTTGGGGGCGCGTGTAAAATGCATATTTACCGTCGACAAACTCTGAATGCAAAACAACATTACGCTGTTGGCCCGAGTGTGTGACCAAATCGGGGAGGCGCTCCCAGCTGACAAGGTCGCGTGTTCGAGCAATACCACACTGCGCTATTGCTGCGGTGGTATCGAAGGGGAAATGAGGATCTTTTCTTTCTGTGCAAAAAACACCATAGATGTATCCATCTTCGTGCTCGGTTAATCGCATGTCGTAAATATTGGTGTCGGGTTCATTTGTCTGCGGCATAACCATTGGGCGATCCCAGAATCGAAAATTATCGACACCAGTTTCACTTTCAGCGATAGCAAAAAAAGACTTTCGGTCGCTGCCTTCGACTCGCAATGCCAATAGATATTTTCCCTGCCAAAAAATTGCCCCAGCATTAAATACGGCATTAACGCCCAAACGCTCTAGACACAATGGATTTGTTTTTGGGTTTAAGTCGTAACGCCATATAACCGGTACATGATCCGCGGTGACAACAGGATTTTGCCAACGAGTAAAAATCCCGTTGCCGTTATCTACAGGTAAGTTTTTTTGCGCAATTAACCGTGCCTGACGATTGATAAGACGGCTTATATTATTTTCAAAATCATTCATGTACGGCTCTTTTTTCAACAAGCGGTTGGGTGGCATATTCATCGGGGTAATCTTCCAGATTATCGTACCAACGCATTTTTAAGTAATAGGTGGTAACCACTAAAATGGTAACGGCAACGGCTAAAGGCAGCCACATCTGGAGCACCAAGAAAATACCAATAGTCGTTAAACTCGTATGCCAGACAAGCCCAACAACAACATTCAAAGCATCTCGACTAAAGTGTGTGTTTTTCTGGATACCGGGATACTCTTTTTCAAGCGCTTCATGCACCGGCCCCCAAAAACCCCAAGGCCTTGTCTTTAAGTAAAATGTTTTTAATACGGTCATGTCATCAGGCGCGGTTAACAGCGAGCCCAAAACAGAGGCTAAGAGACAAATCAATAAAATTGCAGGAAATGCATAAAGTTCTTGAACATCCATAAACATCATAGGAATAGCGACGAGTATGCCGGCGAGCATGCCGTAAAAGTATCCGAAGCCATTGAAGCGCCACCAATACCATTTCAGAACATTCGCAGCGGTATAGCCACCATAAAGCGCGCCTACAATCCATAGCACAATCGAGTTAAGTGATGGAACTGCCAAGCCAATAATAGACCCAACAGTAATGAATATGATCGATACGACATAACTGATCTTGACGTAGGTGCCATCTTTTGCGTTGGGATTAAAATAACGTTTGTAAATATCGTTGACAACATAAGCTGGCGCAGCATTGGCCGTAGCGGCAAATGTAGACATGTAGGCTGCAATCAATCCGGCAATCAATAAACCGGCAACGCCAACCGGAATATAGTTTTTAATCGCAAAAGGGAGAATCGTCTCAAAGTCCAGCCCATCGCCCATCGCTTTTAAATCGCCAAGAAAAAAGGCTAATGCTAAGGCC
This sequence comes from Marinagarivorans sp., assembly GCF_982758155.1. NCBI lineage: Bacteria > Pseudomonadati > Pseudomonadota > Gammaproteobacteria > Cellvibrionales > Cellvibrionaceae > Marinagarivorans > Marinagarivorans sp. Next base: position 6,319 of record NZ_CEXWTU010000084.1, read on the forward strand.
GTTAAACCTGTGATAAGCATATAGCGTGGCACCAATAAAGCGACATTAACAAAGGCACTCATTTTGGCAGCATCCTTTGGCCTCTTAGTGGATAAAATTCGTTGCATATCATAGTTTGGTGCAGGGCCCGCCATGCTAACCAATATGCCTCGCATTAATACCATGCCAAAAAATACGCCGAAAAGATCCATGCCGCCATTAACAATAATTTGCTGCGCTTGCGGTATTGAGCCGGACCAATCAAGGCCTATATCCCAACCGACCCCCATGCTGAACCAACCTTCCGGTACGGCGGCAGCCAGCATTTGTGGCGATACAGTAACTATCGCAATAATCCCCACCGCAATACACGCTATTGTCATCATGATAAATTGCAGCACTTCGGTAAAAACAACGGCATACATCCCCCCCTTCACCACATAGAGAGTCGTAATTGCGGTGATAAGGGTGGCATAATAAATTTCATTATTTTCAGAATTTTCGGATAGCTGCCAAGGCATAAATACTGCCGCGAATTTACCAATACCAATAAATCCATACGCCAAGTAACCGAGCACAAGGCATAAAGCAAAAACCACGACTATCAAATGGGATAACTTCGCACCTAAATTGTCGCCAAACCGAAACCGAATCCACTCAGCGCCGGTCATTACACCTGAGCGGCGTAGCCAGAGTGACAAAAAAATCATCAAAAAAACTTGATTAAACGCTGGCCACAACCAAGGAACATAAACACTTTTTAGGCCATAGATAAATAGCCAGGAGACCATCAACATGGTGCCTGAAATATCAAACTGCCCGGATGCGTTCGATAAGCCTAGAGTAAACCATGACAGTTTATTACCGCCCAAAAAATAGCTTTTCATGTTTTTTGAGGCTTTGCTCGAAATCCAAAATCCAATCGCCAGCGTGCCCATTAAATAGATGATGATGATTGCACTATCAATGATGCTTAATGCCATTGAAACCTCTCGTTTATTATTATTTTGTTATTCATTGATCGCGACAAAATTGTGTGACCTCGCCGCAGGCAACAACCAGATGGTATAGCGTACTGGCTTGGATAGCGACATTAATGATTTCGTCGTTTTCTCCACGTTGATCACAATACGAGCCGGATAACTGATTGTTTACATAGTAGGTAAAAAGTAAATCTATAGCGTTGGCAGCCTGCTGCTGCGCCGCACTATTTCCCGCTCGCGCCTCAGCAATATGCGCTTTAATTAACTCCGTAATCGGCCAGCAACGTTTAGTTTTTGAGCGCGCCGTAATTGCCATATTCTCGTCGATATAAACATAGTCAAACATAAGTTTTGACGCCGGGCTAAAACCTAAGTGCATCGCCTGCGAATACAGCTTGCTGGTATAATGGCTAACATCATGGCCCGACAGGCGCTGATACCAATGCAATAACCAAACCCACTCAAACATATGGCCGGGCTCTACCTTCGCCCCTTGTGAATCATTGTGTGGCTGCCAATCCGTATTAAAATATTCTAAGACCACACCACGCTGAGCATCGAAAAAGCGCGTTTGGAATAGTGTGAAAATTTCACTGGCACGTGCCAACCATTGCGCATCCTGCGTAGCTTCATATAAAGACATAAAAGCCTCAAACAAATGCATGTGCGGATTTTGTCGGCGGTGCGGGGCCGCGTAATCACCTTCTATCCAGCCTCCATTTAAGGAGCCAAATTGAGCATCCCAGTACTTCAATAATGTGGCGGCACGTTGTATTAGCTTTTCATTGGCTGTCGCTTTATAAACCCAAGCATAAGCCAAAAAAACAAAAGCGTGGTCATAAAGGTCTTGGCGGGTGTCGATGATATTGAAATTAGCATCCATTAAATGAGTAAAGCCAGACGGCCTAACTGTGTGGCGTGCGTTTGACTCAATAAAATCCAGCAACTGATTGGCCATGGCTACGCCACTAGGCAGCCAACCGTTATATGCAGCATACGCGTAGCTAAACGCTTGTCGTGCTTGTACTCGTACACGAATGTCGACAGCTACATTCGGTAAGCCGTTAACCAGTAGTTGTTCGAAGTGCCCTCCACTTACCCCATCAATACCATGAGTGGTCCATAGCGGTAGGCACTCGTCCTTCATCCATGACTCAAACTTTTTTGCGCTCGCGCGCAACGCCACATTCAAAGTCATGAATACCAAACCTACTTACTTAATAAAGTAAGTTTAGTATATTGATTTTAAGTTTCAGTACAAGTCTTGATGTGGAGAGCAGCCCGTTATTTTGGAGAGAAGCAGGCGTCTAATGGCACAGTAGCGGCCCCAATTGCCGAAGCCTGACTGCCAAAGGCACCCTTGCGAATAGAAGGCATGATAAAACCCCGATGAGAGCATAAGGCCAAGCTCGTCTCTAACCCCTCTATTATTCGCCCAATAAGAACAGCATCTGAATCTTCGCAATCGATGATGATTTCAGGTACATCGACCAACGCTTGAAAACTTTGAATAGCAATCGCCAGTGCATAAACGCACTTATCCAGCCAAGTATCTACGCTTGATGAATATTCAGGCAAGCAAGCATTAAAATCGTTACGGGTTTCAATACAAGCACCTTGGTGACGTAAATAACACACCAAAGAATGTAACGAAGCACTATGGGTTAACAGCTGCGGCTCTTCCTCTTGTGCCAATAAGCCTGAATACTTACCCGCTATTGGCATCGGCATTAAGCCAATATCACCGGCGTTCCCCGACACGCCATTTCGGCATTCACCATTGAGCACCACGCCACCACCCAAGCTAAGCACCATGGGTGAACCAAAATAGAAATATAAGAAATCTTTAGCTTCGGGCTTTCCGCCATAGATCAGCTCAGCAATTGCACCTGCATTTGCGTCGTTTTGCGTCAAAGCGGGCAACCCAATAGTACTCGACAAAGCGTTCGCCAAACTGAAATCATCCCAGGCAGACCAATCTTCATTGTCGTCCGCACCACTGCCAATATTGTAAGGTTGCGCGACACCGACGCCAACGATTCTACTGCTGATGCTGGCGCTTAACGGCTCAACCAAATGGGTAATGTCCTCGAGCACTAATGCTAGAACCGCTTTTGGTGACGGTAAAATAATAGAGTGTTTTTTACTCGCCACCACCTGCCCCACAAAGTCCATCAAAAGTGTTTCGATGTAACCGCGATTAATGCTAACCCCGATACCATAAGCACCTTCTGGCAATAACGCATAAAGTGTTGCCGGCTTGCCCATATCGCCTTGGATTTTACCAACATTGTGGATCAGCCCCTTTTCTTCCAAAGAAGTGACTATCCCACCAATTGCCGCAGCCGTTAACCCCGCCAGGCGAGCAAGATTTGCTTTGGACTCGCGATGAAGCTGCCTTAACATATGAAGAACCAATTTTTCGTTCTGGCGACAATGGCTGATTGGACTATTAGTACTGTTTAAAAAATTTAAGGGCATGTGGGTATTTCGTTGGTTCACGACGGTAGGTTTGATGGATTATGCCCATCTTAGTTAAAGTGTTTTACATAGTCTAGCGATGCTAGCGTTACAGCGGTTAAAGACTAGAGAAGCCTTTAACTTACCTCGATGATAGAATCCTCAGCGTACATTTTTTATAACAAGGGGTGCGGTATGGCTCAGCATTCGCGTCTTACTCCTGTGCAGCCAAACGGGTTCACACTTTTGTTCAGCGAGAAAATGCTCGCCTTTGCGCAGGGATGCGCCTTTATTGGATATTTCAGACAGTGGCTTCACAATGACCGAGCAGTTTAGAACATCTCCGCCTTTGCCCACAGCAGCGATTAAACCTGACACGCCCTGGTTTAGCGATCATCGTGAAGAGCTTATGGCCTACGCGATTAAACATTTTCGGATCAGCGCCCATTGTGCAGACGACATAGTTCAAGCGGTTTATTTACGCATGAAAAATACCATGACCGATATTCAAAACCCTCGGCAATACGCTTACCGGATAACTCACAACCTTTGTATAGACCTTAAACGAAAAGAAAAAACGATCGAATCTGTTAATGATCATGTTGCAGCACACGGCCATGCTCAGAATGATCTATGCCCAGAGCGGACAAATAGCGCGCGTCAACTGTTGAGTAAACTCAATAACATTATCTGGAGCATGCCAGAAAGACGCCGTAAGATTTTCACTATGCATCGATTTCAAGAGTTAAGTTTTGCTGAAATTGGTCGGCGAATAGGTTTATCGGAATCTGCGGTACGTAAGCATGTCGCGAAAGCCTTGGCGCAGTGCCACCAAGCAATGGAGAACGAAGATGTTTAATCGATTGCGCCAGATGAAATGCCAACAACAAGCACGTGAATGGTTTTTGAAGCTTCAAGACGACGACGCCGTCAATAGTGATACCTTTTATCAATTCAACTGCTGGCTTGAAAAGCCCGCAAACGAAAAAGCGTATCAGGGTGTTGAACGTACAAGCACCGCTCTCGATCAGCTGACACACACCAAAGAGGGGCAACTTCTGCAGCGTCACGCTAATGGAATACCCGAATCCACCAAAAACCTGCTTAATATAACAACTTTAATTCAAAGCCGCTTATTGCAGGGCCTTGCCACAGCCTTCACGATTGTATGCGCGACTATTCTATTTGTTTTTAGCCTAAACAAAGAAATCGCCATCGTGGAATACACCACAGCAACAGCCGAAACCCGTGAGTTCACACTCGGCGATGGAAGCCACATCACATTAACGCCACAAACGAAAATTAAGGTATCACTCGATGCGCAACGTCGCGAAGTAACCCTAGTGTCTGGCCACGCATTTTTTAACGTTGCTAAAGATCAGCATCGCCCTTTCACTGTGCATTATAAAGAATATTCTGTCGTAGTAACGGGCACCATATTTACAGTAAATACAAAGCGAGAAGAATTTGCAGTTAATGTAGATGAAGGCAAAGTCATCGTAAACAGTTCAGGTAAGCATAAGAACACACAAAACCTTATTGCAGGACAAGCGATACACGCTAAAAACGGTGCTTTGGGGGCGATTAGCTTCGGCAATGAAAATCAACTTTCACTTTGGAAAACCGGTGTTTTAGTATACCGTGACGTTCCACTAGCGCTGATTTTAAAAGAAACCAACAGCTACACACTTGAGCAAATATTTGCAGCCACACCGCAGCTTGGGACAACGGAAATCAGCCTATCTATTAATATTAGCCAGCTCGATGAACTTCCCGAAATATTAGAGGCGTTGCTACCAGTTAAAGCTATTAAAGCTGAATACGGTAAAATTATGTTGGTGAGTCGCCCTTAAATAAAATTGAGTACCACCAGCCAGTACTCCTAGCGTGCTGGTGGGCTACCTAGGTTTTTCAATTCATGTGTTTTAAAAAATGGAGCCACTTTGCCTTAGCCGGTTTATTGTTTGTAATCAGTAATATTTCGATTGCAGAGCTCACGGCACCGCTAAATACTAGCGCCCAAAGCCAAACAGCGATTAACAGTCGCACTTTCTCCCTCAATATTGCCTCTCAACAGCTTAATGATTCACTCATCATATTGTCATCTCAAACACAGCTATCCATAGCCTTTAAACAGGGCAACCTCAGCATGCCTATTTGTCCGGCTATTCATGGGGAAATGACAATAGAGGACGCATTAGAAGCCCTCCTAAACAAGAGTGGCTACATCTATAAGAAAGCCGGCTTAAGCTTCATTGTTAAATATGAGCCACCAGTAGTTCCAATAGAAACGACAGAAACAGACATTAAAGCCCCACGTATCGAAGAAGTTTTTATCTTAGGTCAGCCAATGGGCAACAATTCGTTCGGAAGGTTGCAAGCAAATTCACAGGACATTACTAGCGAAGAGATCGCTTTACTGGGTCTCGATAGCGCTGATCGTGTCGCTAATACCTTACCCGGTATCGACGTTAATTCCGGACCCTCACCAACTATTTATATTCGTGGGGTTGGCATTGACGACAATACCGATTTAAGCGACCCGCTAGTAAAATATTATGAAAACAGCATTCACTTGCCCAAACTCACGGCCTTTATGAGCAGTTGGCACGATGCTGAAAAAATCAGTATAGAGCCAGGGCCACAAAATCAATTACATTCTGAAGCTAGCGTCGGCGGCAACATTAATGTTCAGTATATAAAGCCTAGCACTGCAAGTCATCATGGCGATATATCACTAACATCCGGTAGTTTCAATACTCAAAAAGTGAATACTGTACTAAATGCCGCCATCAATAGTCGCAATGCTATTCGGGCATCTATTGAACACTATAACAGAGATAGCTTTTTCACGAACACCAGCTCCGCACCTACTGATATCCCAGGGCGCGTGGATACCCAATCACTTCGGTTACAGTACCATTTCGATAATCTGAATGGTTTTAGCGCTCTATATTCACACAGCCGGCTTTACGATAACGGCACAGGTAGTACAACCCTTACGCTCACACCTTACCTTCAGGGTGCAAGAACACCACACTTCAGCCCAAAGGTTTCGGATTTATTAAATGACAAGTTCAATAAAGTCCATTTTGTTAATGTTGATTCGATTAATCGTGTTCGGTCGCGCACACATCAACTCGCACTGCAGTACACCAACAATCGGATTAATCTTCAATTAAATGCAGCGCAAAATAATGGTAGCGTGCTGAATAAGACAGGTGGCAACAGGGGGATACAGCTCATCGATTACACGAGCAATATAAGCCCTGCACCCGATACCCTAAATGAATTTGATTTTGTAACCGACTATAAAGATCAAACCGCACGTAACCTTAGTGTCGGCTTTTCTTTAGTTGGCGATACGCTGTCTTGGAATAATACACTGAGCCTTACCAGCGAAAAACTATTTTGGTTTTGGGGCGATAGCGATGATAAAGCCAACGGCTACATCGGAGGGCAATATAACACTTACTACCAATCCGGCTCGCGTGCTTTATATTCAGAGTTACGGTATCAGCCCACTCCAAAACATACCTTTACAGTAGGTGTTCGCAAGCAGGCCAATGATAAAGAGCGCAACGGAATAGCCATATTAACGGAGAATTCAACACTTCCTAATTTAAGGCATGGCTCCAGCGGATTTGAATGGAACTTATCGAGCAACCCCAATCGAACCCCTAATGACTTTGACGACGCTGATGAAATTGACAGTAACGGTAACCCCGTCGTGAATTTATCTACTGAAGATTATCAAGTCGTCACCAAGCGTGAGCAATGGGAGGCTTATCAGGTTGGCGTTAAAAGCTGGGGTGAGGAAGATAATGTTCTCGAGTATCTTCAACAAAACGGCTACGACGGTAATGATTTTTATCTATCTTCACAAAATGGACGCATTGGGGATGACGCCATAGACTGGAAGATCCATTACAATTTTGACATTCAAAGCAAGCCCGAAGCCCAGAGGATTATTTATACCACCATCGCAACGGCCACCTCAAACAGCGGCTTTAATGATAATTTATCCAGCGATAGCTATCCCACATACGCCGCTGAAAAAGCTTTATCAATCACGCTAGGGACATTACAAAAATACAGCAACATTACTTTAGCGGCCGATATTTTTCACTATCGATATAAAGATAAAATTGCCATGATTAATGTCGCGCCAAGCCAAGCATTCGACAGTGTACTTACGGCGGCGCCTACACAAAGTAGTAATTTAGAAACCACCAATGATTTTAGAGTTAACATACCAAAAGCCAGAAGCTATGGTGCCAATATTAATATAGATTACGCATTAAATAGCACTTGGAGCATGCGGATTAACGCGCTTTACCTAAATGCTGAATATGTTGAAGGCACAATACTTGATTCGCGAATGGCGGCTTTCTCCGGTTTCACCAACGCAGATCCGCTAAGGTTTAATACGCCACATACGAACACCCCTATCCCCGATAGCGAACTGGGTACTTATAGCCACACTTACAATATTTACGATTACCTCCTAGAGCCCCAGTACCAGCAAGCTCGTCCCGGCGCCGATATGAATTCCGATGGCAGCCCTAGCCATTATTATCAAACTAGCTGTAAAGAAGGTTTATCCAATATACAAGGAGACGGCGAATGCTATACCGTATTGAACCAAGCCCCGGACATTGAACATCCGCTGCGCGACCTTAAAGGCAATAAAATGCCGCGTAGCCCTACTTGGGATATCTATGCCGAGATAAATTACGCTAAAGCTATGTCGTTTGGAAAAATTAATGTGTCTATTGGGGCAAAATATAGAAGCGCTTATTATTTAACACCCTACAACGGCAATGGTTACGAACCCCGCTCTTTTCAATACGAGAATACTAACGAGAGTGGAAAAAGCTTCGATGAAGCGCCTTCATTTTATAGCCGAATACCGCCACATATCACGGTTGATGCTGTATTGCGCTGGCAATCTGAAGGGGATGATCCATGGCAGGTAAGCTTGCGGGGTAAAAACCTAAGTAATACACGTTATTTTACGGCAATCACAAATACCGCATGGACGTATGCTGTAGCTGTTAATGCTCCCAGAATATGGGAGCTTAACCTTAAGAAGTATTTCAAATTTTAGATGCGCTGAAAAGACTAATCACGAAGCTCGCGCCTAAGTATTTTTCCAACATTACTTTTAGGGAGTTCTTTGCGGAATTCAACTAATTTTGGCACTTTATAGCGCGTTAAATTTTCGCGGCAATGGGCAATAACATCCACTTCACTTAAGGACTCATCTTTTGTAACAACAAAAATCTTCACCTGCTCACTGCCTTCAGCGCCAGGAATGCCGATTACAGCTGCTTCTAATATTGAAGGGTGAGTCATTGCAACATCTTCGACTTCATTTGGGTATACATTAAAGCCAGATACAATAATCATATCTTTTTTACGATCAACAATTCGGAGGTAGCCATCTGGCTGTATTAACGCAATATCACCACTTCGAAACCAACCATCCTCATCAAGCACTTCACGTGTTTCATCCGGCTTTTGCCAATAACCTTGCATAACCTGAGGGCCGCGAATGCACAACTCACCCGCTTCACCTGTCGCTAAAGATTCCCCTTGCTCATTAACAACCTTTACCTCGGTATCTACAAGGGGGGTTCCTATACTACCCAGTTGTACGGCAGATACTTTATTGGTTGTCACTACCGGTGAGGTTTCAGTTAAGCCATAGCCTTCAGAAATTTGAGCTTTTGTTCGAGCCTCCCAGTTTTTGGCGGTCTCCGACGTTAAAGCCATGCCGCCTGCTGCTGTAACTTTTAGCTTAGAGAAATCGATTTCATCAAAACGTTTATGATTCAGCATGGCATTGAACAGTGTGTTAATACCAATAAATACCGTTATTTGGTGTGCGGCCAAAGCATCAAATAACGCCGGTAAATCACGAGGATTTGGAATTAAAATAGAGTGCGTACCGTTAGAGAAACCGGAAAGCAAATGAAGGTTTAGCGCATAGATATGGTAAAGCGGCAACGGCGCACCAAAGATCTCTGGCTCTTCTGAGAAAAACTCAGGAAAATGTATTTTGATTTGCTGCACGTTCGAATACATATTGAACTGGCTTAGCATTGCGCCCTTTGCAACACCCGTTGTTCCTCCGGTGTACTGCAGAACCATTAGATCCTCGGGTTTAACGTTGACTTTAGGTAAAGCCATGCCCTTGCCTTTATTTATGGCATCAAGAAATGCAATGGGCTTTGCGAAAAAGAATGCAGGAACCATTTTTTTAACATGCTTGACCACGGCATTAACCAATGTCCGCTTCGGCCAAGGCATAAAATCACCGATTTCGGTTACGATGACATGCTCTACCTGTGTCTGATCAATAATTTGAGCCACTTGCGATGCTACATTGGCCAACACGACTAAAGCTTTTGCTCCGCTATCTTTTAGCTGATAAAGCAGTTCCCTAGGGGTATAAAGTGGGTTCACATTCACAATCACCAAGCCGGCCCGCAATGCAGCATAAAGCGCTATAGGGTATTGCGTGATGTTGGGCATTTGCAAAGCGATACGTTCGCCTGGCAAGAGATTGAGTTCATTCACCAAAAAAGCACTTAAAGCTGCACTTTTCTCGTCGATTTCCCGATAGGTAAGTGTCGTACCCAAGCAGGTGAATGCTGGGCGATCAGGATAGGTTTGAAATGCATGTTCAAAGAGTGCTAAAGCGGTATTGGCATTGTCGGTCACAGGCATCCCTCTATTATTTTTAGCCGTAATGGGCGAAGTTTCATCGGCACGTAATGCGGACAGGTGTTAGTTAACTTATCAAGATTACATTAGTTTTCCAATGTTTGCAGTCTAGCGTTATTAAACAATAGAAAAGTGATGGGCCAAGCCTGCGCACCAGGTGTCTAGCCGCGCATCGGTTAACTCGGCTTGTTGATCCTCATCAACCGCAAGCCCCACAAATAATAGGCCATCACGGGTTAAAGCTTTAGATGCATCAAACTCGTAACCTGCAATTGGCCAATGGCCCACTACCTCGGCACCGCGCTCAAGCACAACATCATGTAGCATTCCCATTGCATCGACAAAAAAGTCACCATAACCGAATTGATCACCTAGTCCGAACAGGGCAACTTTCTTTCCGCTGAAATCGATAGACTCAACATCCCCCCAAAACTCTTCCCAATCGGATTGAATTTGGCCAAAATCCCAGGTGGATATCCCTAAAATTATCTCACTGTAATTCTCGAATTCAAGTTGGGTAACATCAGCAATATCATAGAGATCAACATTGTCGGAACCCAAGCGCTCAACAATACGTGCCGCGACGCTTTGCGTATTACCCTCATCACTACCAAAAAATAAACCAATCTTAGCCACAGAATATCACCTCATATTTTCGCGGCGCCATTTTGGCAATAATGTACGGTCAACACAACGCTTAGGAGGAATAGAGCACTAAACTGTCACTTTTATGACGCCAATAGAGCCCAAAAGGAAGCAAACTTATAAAAATTAAGGGTTTTTGTGGCACGAGTTTTGATATGTGTAGGGTGAAGTTCAAAAAACAGTCACCTTGATCAAATAAAGGTTTGGAGTGTATACATGGTCTCGCTAACGCAACCCTCGGTAGCGCAACACAATGAAAATAACAACGAGCCTAAGCGCGCTACCATTAAGCCGCCTCTACCTCGCTGGCAGCTAAAGCTAAACACCTCACTGGATGTTAGAGATGTGTTGACCACTTTTTTTAGCGGCATTACGACACAAGTCCCTTGTGCAAGCCTGCGCTACAGTAACCCCGCGAAAAAAATAACTATCGAACTGGGCGCGGCAAAGCTTCACTCTGCCACATACGGATTAAAAGCTAGCGGTTACGATCTTGGTAGCATTGTTTTCACGCGTAGCGAAAAATTCTCTGAGGGTGAACTGCAGCAGCTTGAAGATGGCCTAAGCGCGATGTTCTACCCGCTGCGTAACGCGCTTCTTTATAAAGAGGCACTAGATAGCTCTCTTCGAGACCCGCTAACCGAGCTCGCCAATCGCGCCGCCTTCGAGCTTGCCGTCAAGCGTGAACTCGGCATGGCTAAAAGGCATGATCAACTGCTGAGCATGATCGTTATTGATATTGACCACTTTAAAGGAGTCAACGATTCTGCTGGGCACCATGCTGGCGACACTCTGCTAAAACACATAGCGCAAACACTCAAAAGTACACTCAGAGAAACAGATCAAGTTTTTCGATTTGGTGGCGAAGAGTTTGTTATTTTATTGGCAAGCGCCAATCTTTCGGCTGCCGAGCTTGTTGCTGAGCGTGCGCGAAGCGCCGTTGAGAAAACTCACATCAGTTTCAACAACACAACTATAGCCGCCACAATAAGTTTAGGCATTAGTTCATTTAGCACTGAAGATGGACGAGATAGTCTTTTCGAACGCGCCGATGAGGCACTTTATTTGGCTAAAAATACGGGAAGGAATTGCATTAAAACAGAATGGGATTTGTTGAATACAAACGTTGCGGCGCGTTAGCAAGGTTTGTATTCAACAGCAAAATGGAAACTGCTTGGCTGATACTATTTGTACCGTGGCTTATTGCCGCCGCGATGACCGCCGCTTTTCAGCTTGCGCTCATTTCGCTCTCGCGCTTGAGCCGTTTTAGGCTGAAATTTACGCCGTGCTGGCGCTTCCAGACCTGCGGTTTTATAAAGTGCTGCTAGCTCTTTATCGTTAAGCTCAACCCATTGGCCACTACGGACATATGAGGGAATAAAAATATTACCGTAACGTACGCGCTTAAGGCGGCTAACTTTTAGGTCTTGAGACTCCCACAAGCGTCGCACTTCTCGATTGCGCCCTTCCATGACTGTGCAATAAAACCAACGATTAGTACCACTGGCGTGCTCGTTGTTTTTACTTTCTTGGATATCAGTAAATTTAGCTTCGCCATCATCAAGCAATACCCCATCGGTCAACGCCCTTTTAACGTCCGGCGTCACTGTTCCGTGTACACGCACAAGGTACTCACGATCGATACTTGAAGAGGGGTGCATCAATTTGTTGGCCAGCTCCCCGTCATTAGTAAACAAAAGCAACCCGCTCGTATTAATATCTAACCGACCTACTGAAATCCAGCGGTCTGCCATTAGCCGTGGGAGCTTGTCAAAAACGGTGCTTCGTCCGTCGGGGTCTTGTCGGCTACATATTTCGCCTTCAGGCTTATTGTAGAGCAGCACGCGCGTCTCCTTATCCGCCGTTGCCGGTACGGTATAAGAGCGACCTTGATAAATAATTCTATCGCCAGGAGCCACGCGGACCCCTAGCGTGGCGCGTTGACCATTAAGGGTAACCAATCCTGCACTCACAGCGCGCTCTATCGCGCGTCGTGAATCAAAGCCAGCCGATGCCAGCACTTTTTGGAGCTTCTCGTTAACACTCATAGTGTGTGAGTTAAACCTCTGTATTCTTAGGGGGCTCGGTGCTATCAGCAGCACTGAGAATGGTGTTGTCTTCACCTTGAGGTGAAGCACTGCTTTTA
>NZ_CEXWTU010000085.1:0-19060 GCF_982758155.1 Marinagarivorans sp.
AATTTCGAAAACATTAAGAACACTGGAACCACCTAAATCAATCACATTCGCATTAGCATTACCAACGATTCGATTTAGCCCAGTACCCAACCTAACGCTTTCAACGTTGATGAGACTATTCACCTCAAGCGAATTAATATTCGTCGCGCCTTTTGGCTCCTCAGCAAATAACGCATCAAAACCAAGGCCTCCATCAAGGTCGCCAAGCACCGCGACATTGTCATATAAATAAAAAATGTCGCTTCCGGGACCCGCATCAATTTTAGCTGTACTATCCACTGCCAAGCCAATGTAATCATCTTCATCACCTAGCGACATGGCACCAAGAGGCCCCACAACTAAATGATTATCTAGAATATTTTCTCCAACGAGTTCTCGCCCTTCCAACACAGCCAATACCGAATCTGAATTATCGACATAATTTATTATAACCACTCCCCGAGCCATTAAACCGTTTTGCGCTAGCGCCCGATAGCTAAAATGGGCTTGCCCCACAAAACCCTCATCAGGGACAAAAACAATAACGCCCTTACGGTTACCATAAATAACCTGCCCGCCAACCGCACCGAAGACACCATCCAAGTAAATGTTTTGTAGCGGCACAATCATATCGTTTTGCAAAATAACTGCCGGGTCAATGATTTTAGGTACGTTAACTGGCAAATCAAAACTATCGTCAAGTGCAACTAAAGAACCTTGATTTTCATCAACTGAAGGCGGTAAAGGAATAATAATGTCGCGATATCCCGCCTCGTGACTCTCCTGAGGATCTAAAGGGAAAGAGTAACCCAATGGATTGATAGTGGTTGTCGACAGTCGAATCCGATCAGAGGAATCTCGCCACTCGTCACCGAGGTCATCGTAATGATAATAATTAGTGACGAGTATAGAGTCTCCTTCCCCGCATTTAAATAAAAGATCCCTGCCGACTCGAACAGGATCTAAGCACATATCATCTGATTCGAAGTAGAAGCGTATATGCGCCTTTTGATTACTAATTTCTAAGGGCACAACATCATTACCGAACCCAGATGCAAAATAAAACGTGGATGAAAAATCTATTATACGAGAACCATAATTTTCTCCATCGCTGCTTAAGGACCCATGAAACACTTCATACACAGTGATAGGTTCGCGATTCCAAGTAATGTCAGAAACATAAAAAGCATCACTAAAGAACGGAATCAAGATATCATCTCCCCGCCCCCCTTCCAGCACTTCTCCTCCTATCCCTGTATAACCAGAAGAAACCAAAAGTATGCGACCGTAAGATTCCATATAACCTTCATAGGTACCCTTTTTATAAACCTCAACAATATCATTTCCATTGAAATTTTCGCGCTCACCATAGAAAGTCGAAGAATCACCTGACACATCAATCCCTGTTCTACTATCTTTATAGTTGTTACTTATATAATAATTTAGGTAGAAATTTGGTGACAAATAAGCCGATAACAAGTAATCCAGACTTCCAATATCAAAGGAGTTAAATTCCTGACCCTCCTCCAGAATGAATCCAGCCTGATTAAGATCAAGCGGCCCGAGGTACCTGCGATCAAATCCATTTACATGCAAATTCTTACTCAGCCACTCAAGAGAAAGGTGATATCGTAAAAAATTTTCTTCAACTTGCTCTACAGATGTATCCGGTGCAACCGAAATGTAGTTAAATCTTCGGGAAGTACGATTCCCAGAAGAGTTATATATAAGATCATCATGCAACCGAACGATTAAGTCCGGATTACTCCATGTAGGACTTCGAAACTCTCGAATATTATTAGTGCTGGCGTTATTAAAATTTAGAAAAAGTGTTCGACCTAACTGCCCATCAACCCTTGTATATTTTCGTGATGAATCGCAAATACACCACACTTGTTTTACACCGCTCCCCGAAAAATCAATCTTGTACGTATTGCCTGTATCTTCCACAAACACTTCATCAATGCCAGCACCAGAAATTTCAATCGTTTCCTGATCATCACCTGAGATAACTATCACATCATCAAAATCAGTCGGCAATGCGGAAAAAACGCCGTCAATTACACGAATAAACCGCCCTGAATTATCACTAGAATTTATGAGATCGACCACATCTTCGAATGAATAAGTAGCATCCGAAAAGCGCATTTCGGTGAACGGCCGCCAATTGATAAATGTGAAGACATCTAAAATTCTTATCTCATCTTGCGCACCAATCGATATAAGCAGGTCTTTATTATCAAGTGCTGGGGTGAATTGGGAAGAATTGATTGAAGATAAGTCAAAAACCACCCCCTTATCAGTTTGGTCAACATGTGCGCTTTGGCTATTGATATCAAATTGGTATGTATCTTTGCCATCTCCAATTGCGAAATGAAATACAACTTCTGTTGCCTTACCCACGTTAACCACATCATCGCCAGAGCCGGGGGTTAAATCTGAAACCTCAACATCGATTTCGTCGCTCGCTCGGCAAAGTGCAAAGTAATCATTTCCTTCAGTGCCAAGATTCAACCGATTAACGACTTCCTCGTCACCCCACTCAGTTCCATCAGACTGAAAATTGACTACAACGGACTTGATTCTAGTTTCGACAAGCGCCTCGTCTATCTGCCAGTAGTTTTTTACAACAATAGAGTCAGCTTCTTTATTAATATTAATAACAAGGTCTAGCGACGATTTTTCGCAGCGGTGAGTAACGGAAACACTTTTGGGCAAAATAGATTCACCCAGCTCAATTCTTAGCTGCCCAGAAAACGAAACCTGATCTCGACCATCACCGACGTTATATTCAAGGGTGCTGGTGTCGACAACATGTACGATATCATCGCCGCCGCCCGGCGTAATGACAGCAAGCGCATTAGCAATAATGACGTTCGCCGAATCATCGCCCGTGTAAACTTCAGGGCCAGACGGGGTGAAAATTATATTGTGAAGGTCAGATTGAGTCGCCCAATCCACCAGTGAAACCTGGTTTGAGCCAAGCTGTAAATTAAATACTACTTGCTCTCTAAATATCGCCGCCAAATAACTAAGATCAGCGTCTTCAAAGGTTATACTGTCCACCCCAGACACGTACGGAGGAGCTCCATTAAAAACTAGCGACCAGCTATCTGCGCCATTAATTTGAATTTGGACCTCTTCTTCCAAGGGCTCCACACCACGCACTACGCGTAGACTCCTAGGCGCTCCCCCTTGTAGACGAACCAAATCATCTCCATCACCTGGAATGAACTGGAAATCACCAAAAAACTCACTCCGAAGAAGATAAGTATCGTCGCCTTTACCGCCATTAATCGCAAACGGCTCGCTCATTAACGCGTATTGCTCAGCAGTCGCGTCTTTTAGCCATTGTTTATAAAAAAGACTGGGGAAATACGGGGTGTTGTCGTGCTCAAATGATGAGAGATATTGAAGAACACCATCGCTATTCGACAAATTGAAGCGCTTCCCATTACTCGCTAGAGGGTCATAATAATTATCGGTGTAGTCAAAGAAATACTCATCATCGCCATCTCCGCCGGCGATATAGTCGCCATCGCCCGGGCGTATGAAGAACACATCATTACCCGCCCCGCCAGAGACTTTCTCGTACCCGTCTGTCAAATAGAAGACATCACGATCAGGGCCTCCTTTATATAAAATCTCTCTGGCTGCAGCCCCTTCAAACACCCCCTCATCAAATTCCAATATCGGCGTAGCTTTCTGCAAATCCAGCATCCGAATAGTGTCGCCTGCCGAATAGTGAATGATCGCCCAATCTCTGGTGTCGATATCAACCCAATAAAAATCAACATCGACTTCTGAATAAGGATTTGTCGTAAATTCGTCGTCATAAACTAGAGACGGCGTCTTATACCTAACATAAACATCTTCTGGACTAATCCCCTTCCCAAAAATTAATCGAAATTCATCTGCGTAACCCACGAGCACATCATAACCATCCCCTATATCGAACTTAAACCTTTCGCCATTAAACAAAATATCATCGCCCTCACCACCTATTAGCAGATCATCGCCAGCGCCGCCATCTAGGCGATCTTTACCCGTGGTGCCATAAATGGTATCGTTCCCGCCTCGCCCCTTAGGTATCCGACCACTTAAAATATCATCCCCCCTTGTGCCAAGACCAAAAGGACTCGTAAGGAGATATGTCAATTGCGTGGTCTCAATCCCACCTTCAACTCCGCGCTGCACGACGGTAAATTCATTTTCACCAAGAACCAGATCTAGGACAACCTGATAACCACTCTCATCCGGCGACGAATCTTCTGCGAAAACCCCGTTAATGTAGACCGTTCCAGCCCCCCCTGTAACATCAAGTGTTATTAGTTCGCTTTCTTGACTTGTCGTCCTATAGCTGTGCTCAAGGGCTGTAGGCGAGGAAAATTCAAAGAGACTACCGCCTCGAGCAACAAATACCTGCAACCCTTGAACACTTGTTAAGGCAAAATTCAGACCCGCAACCACTCCGGTAAGGTTAGATGCAGCCAGAAACTTATCGCTAGCTGAATCGTATATCTGGACTGTTCCTTTCTGGTTTTTCTGCAACATCACGGCGAGAAACGAATAAGCATCCATGTCGCTAAGCGCATAAGAAACACCGATGTTATTTAGACCTGAATTTAACGTTATGCCCTTATTAAAAAGAGGACCATCAAACTCGACAGTAGATTCGATTAATGCATCAACCCAATAGCCCTCATTATTTTTTATATCAAAGTTAACACCTTGGGGAATACCTGCGAGATAATAGGCCTTGTCGTAAATACCTAAACTAGAGTTGTACCTAGAAACACCAGCTATGTTCTCATGGCCGCCCAGAAGACTCAAAATGTCATAGGCGGTAATGCCATTTACACGCACTGGATAATGAATTAAATTTTTACCCGCTAGCAATTTAAGTGTTGGCCTAGAAGGGTCTGTACCCGCTAGAATTTCGTCGATATTTTTTAGGCCGTCAAAATCATAATCTTCCAGCTCATCTCCTACCCCATCTCCGTCCGAATCAGCCAAATATGGATTACTAATAACCTGCCGCTCAAATAGATCGGATAAACCATCACCATCTGAATCATTATCGCAAGCGTTACCCACACCATCCCCATCAAGGTCATCTTGCGATGGATTCGCCACGTTAATACAGTTATCTACGGGATCACCAACGCCATCATTATCGGCATCTCCGTCTGGAGTTGCATCACATGCATCGCCAATTGAATCTCCATCTCTATCAGCCTGGGCAGGGTTCGGTGTATCAATACAATTATCAATATTATTTAGGACGCCATCATTATCGAAATCATTCTCACAAGCATCACCAACTCCATCACCATCAGCATCTAATTGACTATAACTATGTAGATCAGGGCAGTTATCATGAATATTTAAAATCCCATCTCCATCTAAATCCGCATCAGATGTATCGCAATAATCACCAAAACCATCTTGGTCATGATCTTGCTGCTCTGGGTTAAAGATATACTGGCAATTATCCAAGGCTTGCAATTCTAAAGCAGAGCGCACTAAGCCACTTAAACGACCTCCAGTATCTCTCGCAGAATATAAGGAGAGATCTTCTGATAATAAATAAAGCGGCCTTGTGCCCCACTCTTCGCCCGTGATTTTTGGCAACTGAATATCCAATGTGCCTTGATCCGTTTGAATAGCAATACTATCGCCATCCGAAACAACAGTACCAGCCAAACAATCACAACCAAACGCATCTATTACAACGGCAAAACGACCCAGCCAACCTTTTTCGTTAGCTTGCAATGCATTTGGAGTATAAATTCGCGTCGCTAGATTGTAATAACCGAGAAAAACGCTAACCGAGCTATCGGGGTCAAATTTGTAAAAACCTATCGCAGCCCTATCATCATTAACAACTCCAATAGAGCTTCCGATGAATGCATCAATTTCATCAATTAACAAAGGGATATCTGAGGGAGTCTGCTCGGGATAATGGTCATTAATGCCATCATTATCATCATCCTGATCGCAGACATCACCAACGCCATCACCGTCGGTATCTTTTTGATTTCTGTTTTCAATTTCAACGCAATTATCCGACGCATCGCCAATTGAGTCCCTGTCAGTATCGACCTGATCGGGGTTTGGAATTAGAGGTGAGTTATCCAGCGCGTCATCAACGCCATCATTGTCATCATCGTAATCACAAACATCACCCAAACCATCGAGATCGTTATCTGTTTGCTCGGGGTTGTATTTATTGCAATTGTCCCGCTGATCTTCAACTCCGTCATCGTCATCATCAATGATTGGAGTGTCTTGAGAATCTAAGGGATCTGTTCCTGCCAAAACCTCACGATAATCGCCAGCGCCATCACCATCTGTATCAGCATTTAATGGATCTGTAGGTATATCCCCATTTAACTCATTAGCATCCGATATGCCGTCCCGATCGGTATCCGAATTACTGGGAGACAACCCAAGAAGCAACTCTTCGCCATCGTCAATGCCATCACCATCAGAATCTGAACGGTTAGGGTCTGTACCCAAATCAATTTCCGCACTATTGGCAATACCGTCCGCATCATTATCCAAATTAGCATCAATCGGATTCTCGCTATTTAGTCCATACTGCGCCTCAAGCGAATCGCTAATACCATCGCCGTCACTATCTTTGGGCTGAGTTAATTCGAGAGGCGCCCCACCCAAGATATGCAACACGCCACTACCAGTATTAACTGGGATTTGCCCATCAAAATAAGCCTCACCGTTGCTTCCTCCTAGCACACGAATATTGACTATTTCGCCCCCAGCAAAATGATGCCTGGAGTTAGATCCAGCAGAATAAATATTAGTAAGGTTAAGAGCCGCGGTACTATCAATAAAACCATCACCAACAACATATGAAATCGGGTATTTCATACCGGGGACAGTCAGCAAAACTAAACTCCCCGCTGCGGGGTCATTACCGCCCACAGAAACGGATAGCGCCACACTATCATTGCTTTGAGGAATACTATGCTCAAGTGTCACAACCGAGGGTAAAGCACCGCCAAGAGGAAAATAAGCAGTGTCGCCGCCTACTGAAACGACTGATAAACGGTAAAAATAAGGGGTACTAGGCTGTAGCCCAGCCACTCTTACACGCATAACACCCGCAGCCGCTGAAAGCCCGCTTAATGTCAAGCTGCCTTGAGAGTTGTAACTAGGATAAATCGTGATCCCAGAAACCTCTCTATTACCTTGAACATCAGAATATAACTCTATATTTGGGGAGGTATTAGCATCACCGACCCAATTAATCGTGAACGAGGTTGGCGACACATCCGTCACACTCAACTCACCATAAGTTAACCCAACAGCATGGTATGAATATGCAGAAAGCAAAACAAAAAGGAGAATTAATCCAGTGAATTTACGAGAGAGGCAACCCAAATAAGAAACCATAATAAACCTGATATTTCAATTTTTAAGCAGTTCAAAAAATGAACACACATAACAAGACATGCAGCAACCGTAAACCACATGAATTGAGGATGAATATGAGCAGAAAGGGAGCAATAAGATGGACAAGAAGTCCAGAATATAAATATCAAGTTCCCTTTGACTATTCATGTAGTTAAATTTCGGAGATTACCGACACTGAGAATAATCGATCAAACATTCAGCCAACCCATATCAACTTCCGATGATTCAATAGGGTTAACGAATTAAAAAGTATTATGTCAAAATTATATTACAACCCCTAACTAAATACAATTAAGCTTTTTGAACGATCCCCAAAAAAGTACCGGAAACTGCGAAACTCCCCCTCACATCAAGGCAACATTGAAGGCTAAAGATACCAAGTAGCATCTTAATTACACTTCAGTGACACCACAAAGGCTTATTGCCAGAGATTTTCGCCAAGTTGAATTCAGCGCCTCGGATTTCAGTGTCGCGAATGACAACTCACACTCGACATAAATAATATTTAGTCAACCCTAAAAAGTCGAAGCATTTCAAACGCACTGAAGCCCTTTGTTTGAGAGCACCCCCATCAGGTTGGCGCAAAAAAATCAGCTCAGTGTCTGAACAATTCATTTCCTGAAATTTATGGGATCAAGGCGATAGTGGAAAGCGTTCAATACTCACAGGCAGTGGAAACCCTACAGTGTACTCTAAGTATATTCAGTTTAGCCAAGCTGCGGGGGGATCGCGCACTGAAGTTTCACCGGGCACAGTGTATCGTTCATGCTGCGGTTCTCCGCTTGAAATAACAGTTGTGTCAGCACGAGGTGACACTATTGGTAGTCGCCATGATCAAAATCTTGATCCAAGCGGACAGGGTCATGGTTTTAACGAAAATCCGGGCTCAATTGCACTCTTAATTAGCTATGGAAATTTTCAATTTTACACTGCTGGAGATCAGACCAGTGATGATTGGAAACATGAGCCAGATACCGAAATTTCCACAGTTGCAGCGGCTTCGTTAAACCCCGATGGATCAGACCGAGTCGATTTACTCAAAGTTAGTCATCATGGAAGTGATACCTCCACGGGAAAAGATTTTATTGATGCAATATCTCCAAAGGTCAGTGTTATTTCTACAAAATACACAGGCAACCACAAGCTACCTAAAAAACTTACTCTTTTTACGCTGACAGATTCGGGTTCCGATGTATTAATTACAGGTAACGGGAGGGGGGCCAACGACGAGTTCGCTGACTCTAAGAATTCAGCTGATGATGATGTCGCGCTAAATCTTAGTAAGGTTTTCAATGAGCAAGGCGATGTTGTTATTTCTGTTTATAATAGCGGTGAGCTCTTCCGTGTTCGAGGTAATAGCTACGACCGGACATTTGACACGCATTGATATTCGAATAAGTGCTCATATTCGTCGGCATCATCAATGATACCGTCTCCATGCTCCCCTACCCTTTGGCTTTGCTTAACTTGCGTCTCAAAGAGATTTCAACACCCCCCTGCATTTAGGAAATGAAGAGCATCCCCAAAATTTCTGACCCACTTTAGCCCCCTTTTTTGACTCTCGAATAACCATTTCTGACCCGCATTTGGGGCAACCACTTTTAGGTTCTGGCTTCTCTTTAGATTCGATGATAGTTCTGACATGGGCAATATGTTCTTTATTCGTAGAGAGCCCTCGCCGAAGTCTTCCTGACTCGATCTCCCTGACTGCATCGCTAACTTGAGACGCTGTCAAAATCTTAGTTTTTTTCGATTTTATATATTCTATGCACCCCCGTGCATAGGTAACGTTTTCAGGCAACTCGGTTTTAAAAGTGCTATCACCAATAAAAACAACAACTGAATAGGTAGAGTCAGGCGCAAGATTAAGGATTTTTTCAAGCGTTTTGGTGTGTTTATAGTTCTGATGAAGCGGATTCTGAAACTTACTTGTATGCCTATATATTTTTTGCGTCCAAGTTTTTTGGTTAGGCGATCCATAGATCCACCCCTTCATGTTTTTAGTCTCAATAACAAAAATCCCATAATTTGAAACTAAAATATGGTCAATTTGCGTAGTGCCTTCGTCGGTGCACAATGTGACATCTTTTATTAGACGATACTCATCTTTAGATAAATACAATTTGAGCAACATATTGACTTGAAATTCACCACAAATACCTTTAAACCAAGGACTCTTCACTAATCCAATAAGAATAAAGAAGGGTATTAAATACCAAAGCGAACTGTAAATTTGGCTTATAAATGGAGAAAAATTCATATTATTGCCTACTAATTATCATTGCCTTTAGCTAATGCCTGCTGGTCATCGTTCAGGGACTTTAACCTACCGCCACCATAATTACCTGTCTAGCGCTCGCACCTTTCTAAGCCGCCTACACGGCGGATAACATCAATGTCCTGTGTGCAAAACTGACTTCAAATTTCTAAACCGCCTACACGGCGGATAACATAACGATCGCTCTGATCGCTTACCTTTTAAATTTCTAAGCCGCCTACACGGCGGATAACGGTAACTCGCAAATGATGCAACAGAAAAGCGTTTTCTAAGCCGCCTACACGGCGGATAACCGCCCATGGATAGCCCGGTGGGCATTTGTAACTTTCTAAGCCGCCTACACGGCGGATAACTATTCGTATCGAGAAGTTGTGCTTCTGTGATTTTTCTAAGCCGCCTACACGGCGGATAACGTTACGCCGCCAATTACATACTCAGTAACAGATTTCTAAGCCGCCTACACGGCGGATAACTTAATGCGCGGGTATTTAGGCAGGGTGTGAAATTTCTAAGCCGCCTACACGGCGGATAACAATAACACCGAGCAGCGAAGAACCACCACGCTTTTCTAAGCCGCCTACACGGCGGATAACTTACGGCCCTTAATGATAGCGGCCGGCTATATTTTCTAAGCCGCCTACACGGCGGATAACGCGTCTACCGGTAGCTACCCTGCAGGCTCGACTTTCTAAGCCGCCTACACGGCGGATAACGGCCTCGCGATGATAAACCCCTTGTGCAAAATTTTCTAAGCCGCCTACACGGCGGATAACATAAAAAGAAAGAATGCCCTGATGGTCTTGTTTTTCTAAGCCGCCTACACGGCGGATAACTAGTAGAGATAACTATTTTTTCCTTTAAAAACAGTATATTCGCTCAACTATCTAAATTTAGCCTTTATTTTAACAACGATTCTACCCTACTGATTTTAAAGGCTTTTTTATTACGACCAAAATAAAGGGTTATTTAGGGTAGTTGAGGCACCGAAAAAGACCGAGAGGTTACGCTCAATCCATAGCTGTCCGGCTCAATCGATTGGGCACCACAAGCCTCCCCCGCCAAAGGCTCAACATATAATGAAAACCCATGCTTATTAGAGCCGCTCGTAAGTACAAAATACGGTAGCCGATGATCTTCAGCGTAGGCCATTCTACGCGCTCGCAGCATCCCGTTATCGTCACCCCCTTTTCGATCAGCATTCTTATTACTAGGTCGATAACGCCGGTATTCCACCCAAGGGCCACAAAAGTCTGCGGGAACTTCATTGGTAGTTTTTATCGTGCAATAGTCACGAAATAGGTAGTGACTCTTAACAGCGTTGCAAAGCCCCAGCAAGTCATCCGCTGAGGAAGAAAAAATTCTAAGCGTATTGCCAGAAGAAGATTTTTTGCCGGGCAAACACTGCGGTAGCGCTAGGGCAAACACCCCCGAATTTCGCTTGAATGCGGCATGAAGAATAGGCATAACCTGATTAGCAACAACCTGAGTCGTTATGTCGGCTGCCTCACCATTCATGACAATATCAACATAGGCTTTAAGCGGCATTCTTATCTCCAACTGAATACACGCCCCCACGAATGAGACATGCAATAATAAACATCCCCTCTGATGACTGTGGATCCAACTCGTTAAGTGATTTTAGAATTTCAAATGAAGAAGCTTTTTTCTGGCGAAAAAATGTTTGAAATTCAAGATTGGCGCCCATGGGCTCGACCGCAATGGGTGTTGGCGTGGAGACCTCACTAGGATACCAAGTATCGAGTGTCCGTAAGGCGTTACCAATTTTTTGGTCGCGAATAGCGGCATAGCCCATAATTTTTATTGCTGCACCTTCACTCAGTGGATTAATGTCCAATGCCGGGTGGGCGTACAAGCTACGAGAAAATCCCTTTGGTTTACTTTCTACGTAATTTTGCGAAGGAAAAACCTCAATGGCACCGGCACCACGCAATTTAACGGAGGCTACAATTTTGATGTGATCACGGGTCTCCCCGGTTAAACCTTTCGCTAAAAAATCCCCTAACGCTATCTCTGCCGGACAATAGCTATCAAAGTCGGATAACGGTAGATCAAAAGCATTATCCTGCTTCACCAGTAAAGTATTCTCATGGAACACTTCAATACTTATCGCTGCAGCAGATAATCTATTACGAAACAACCACCTACCATTCAAGACATTACGCGCATAGCGACGAGCAACCTCAGTCACGCCCGGACTCGACTTTGCTCTATCAACAAAAGCAACAACACTCGCACGATAATTACTTGCTAACTCGGGGTCATCTTTCTTACTTGGCGCAATAGAATGTAGCGCTGTCGATAAGTCGAGTAGTGACAAGGTAAACTCAACTTGCATACCGGTTGCATCTGATGAAAGTTTGGCGGTATCGGTGACCTGCAAGTTCCGCACCTCAGTGGACTCGACCGACTGCGAACTTTCACCGCTGTCTTTTCCCGACTTCATAACATTCTGGGTCCCCATAATGCCGTGCCGCTGCACTAATACGGGGGTGGATCGTTCTCCATTGACTTCGTTGTACATGACTGCATCAGAAATGACACATGAACGTTGAAAAGAGCTTACGCCAGGTAGTTTTTTAAAAGTTTCCATGAATCACCTATGTATTATGTATTGTCTTGAGTGAGTAAAAAAAGCGTGTCTGTTGGCCAAGAAAAATGCCAGAAAGGAATGTGCTTATGTGTTTTTTCATAGTCGTTACGGGATACAAATTGCGTTAATCCCAGTAAGGGCTCGCTAAAGAAGTGCGAATGCCCTCCCCTCACTTGCTCTCGCTGAGCCACCTCGGTAATACCGGCATACCCAACGCATGTAACTGTCAGCCATGAGTGATAATCCTCTGCGGCGGAGCTACGACTTAATAGGTGGTTCATTCGAGCAATGCGGTCATCGGCGTTCACCATCAGGTCACGTCGGTCTAGTAACCAAAACCCCGTAGGCAGTGATTTTAAGCTGGCGTCGGGGTCGATTAATCGGGGTTTACCGTGCTTGATGATCTGCCCCCCCGCAAACCGTCCACCATGTAGAAATTTCTCAAGTATTTCTAAGTCAATTTCAGCGTCCTCATCCAATTTAAGAATGAGTGAAAGGGTAAGGTGGCAAGATGCCGTAGGCTGTAGCGATAAAGAGTGTTTATTGGTGCTGGCATAATCATCCTTATCTATAAACGAAGCACCGCGACGTTGCTGCGGCTGAAAATGCTGTTTTTCGAAATTTTCACCCAAGATTTGAGCATTATGATGGAGGTAGGCTACCCCCAGAACGGCCTCACATAAACAACGAGAGATAGTATGCCCAAAAAGTACCGCAGCGCTGATCGGAGCTGCATTAATAGTTTGACCACTGGCGGCGGCATTGGCCGCACTGACATACATGCGGGGAATTAATAAATAGGTATAACTCATACTAGAACCCCTTCAATGTACGAAGCGATAGCATTAACGGCGCTCTCATTAAAGCCTAAAGTAGAGTCATCGTGGAATGTAAAAGTGGCAATCGCCCAAGCCATTATATTGGCCGCTTCTTTGGCCCACACCCTATCTCTGCACCGGTGATCTAATAGCCCTTTTTGTACGGTGTCTAATGCATCATTAACCAGTGGCATCCCTTCATTCGGTAAACAGGCGGCATTATCCAGCAGCACATTCTCATTCAACTTTGCACGGCGCAGTAGTGCATTGGTAATGCTTGTTAAGTGACCCTCTTCGGTATCTCTATCCGCTTTACGGCTCAGTGCATATCCATGCTTGAGCAGTGTTGTGGTTCGCCAGTCTTTATAGGCTTCCATTGCCGCTTTATTCAGTGAAATCGGCATACCGGTGTAATACAGTGAGAATGCAGTTTTTACCGCAGCGCTTTCAGTCGGCGCCGAGAAGAACAAGGGGCTTTGCATGTAGCGTACAAGACTGCCTGCGTTTTGAGGGTTGCTGCCGCCATACCCCATTTCTGCTCGACGAATGTTGCGGGCAATTTTGTTATTAAGTGACAACGTATCATCAGGAGCATCAACAGCAAGACGAATGTCTTTGTTCGTTTGACTGACATGTTCGTTTATCAATTTACTGACGCCTGCGGCAGGTAACGGCGTAGTTACCTGATAGTCTTCATGCCCTTCGTTCAGCGGAAGAAATATTTGCTTTAAGCGTGGAGAGACGATGTGCGTGTTTTTCTCAAAGTGCGATTGAGTTGCGTCGCGGTAAGTTATTTGTATCTCGTGAGCGTTGGCAACAGACTCTTTATCATCTACTCCCTTGGATAACCGGTAGTGTTTAAATACCGTGGCGGAAGGGGGTGATTTCTCTTGCTTACTATAATCGCACTCAATAGCTGTACCTTGGCTTTGTAATGTTTGAGCGCTGATGTAAGGCAAGTCTAATACCTGATCTGGACTGAGTCTTACACCACCCTCACTCGCATTCGTATTAACGGCTTTGAATGAAAAATGCACCGCATTCGAAAAGGTTTCTTGGTATTCCTCTTGAGTGAACGGTGGCAGCACCGCCAGGGGGGCTGGACTGGTTTTTTTCTTTGCCATGGTCTCTTTTCCATTAACGTGTTTACAGTTACCATGGTGAAATCAAAGAGGTAAAGCAACCAATAAAAGATACGAAAGTCGTATGTTTTACTTCATTTTATTAAAATCATACGAAACTCGTGGGTTTTGTGGGAGAAATATTTTGAGTGTTGAGCGCGTTCAGCGAGCGGTATTAAACTTCGTGTTAATGCGGGCGTTTAGACGAGGAATTGTTAAACGAAATGATCTCTTAAGGGCTTTTGAGGGCTTGATCAGCGAAACTCGGGCTTCGGAATTACTGAGCGCTGCCGTCGGTAAAAACCCCAAGCTTTTAGAAAGGAAAGGTTATTCTGTCATTCCTAAAATCGGTGCCCCTATGCCCAGTTTGGCGTCGGAAGAGCAATTAATGACAGCGATATTTTCAGGGAATGATGCCTTTGCTGATATCGGTCTGTGTGAGCATGAATTACCGAGACAGCGTGTTGAATGGACAAACAACCACCCTAAGTCCCCATCTATTTTTGCTTCGTTAACACACGCTATCACGACCCAAACACCCTTACTCATTCATTACGTTACGCTCAAACGTGGTGATCGAGGCGCAAGGCGATCCATATTCCCTGTTGGCTTACAACGCGTTGGTGATCAATGGCGGCTAGTAGCGTATGACCTGGATCGAACCCCGCCTGCGCAGCGTGCTTTTGTTTTGTCGCGGATTGTCGATGCGGCGCCTTCGGCTGCCAAGGTGCCCAAATCGATTAAACACTTTAGCTTTAATGCCGCGCAGCCTGTTGAGGCCCAGCTCCACCCGGATTTCACCGAGGAGCAACGTAGCGTGCTTGAGCATGAGCTCAGCATTTTTAATGAACACCGCATTATGCCACCGAGCGAAGAGTTTGAATTTTTACGACGCTACAGTGAAATCGAGGCAAGTCGTGACGCCGTGTGGCCTGTCATTGTAAGGAATAAGGTGGATAAAAATGGATAAAGTACACGCAGGTGACCTTCAATCACTGCTTGCGGGAACATCGGGCTTAACGCATGACTTAGGCAAAGCCACCCTGCTCTTTCAAGAAAAACTTCTCAATCCCGACTTCCCCATAAAAGACCCCATACGCCATGAGTGGGTGAGCTTACTGGTATTGGATGCGCTATTTCGTGAGGACTCGATTGCCGAGGCCTTTGAAGGCTTGCCGGCTCTGCCTCAGTCCCACGCAATCCCCTTTAATAAAGCCCGCGGGATTTATCACCCCAAAGATATCCTGCGCTTTATCGTCTCGACACATCATGGGTTATTCGGACCCAGGCTCGAAGGCAGCTATAAAAAAAGCAAGGCGCTGGCCGTTGATAGCAGTAAGCATGTCCGCAAGGTGGATAATCACCCCCTTAATAATCATCGCGATAAGTACTTAGCCTTAGCAGCGCCTTTTGATGAAGATGTGGTCCAGGGCGTGGCAGATCTGCTATCCAAGGTAAAACACATCGAACCACGCCTTACGCCTTACGATGCGAAAGCTTTGGCCATAGTGATACGTGCCGCATTGATATTAGCTGACCACACAGTATCAAGCCGTAGTACACGACACGAAACGGCTCGATTAGCGGCTAACCCCATACACAATGAGTTAAAGGGGGGGCGTCGCATACCAAGGCAAGACTTAAATTACCACCTGAAAGAGGCTGGCCTGCTCTCGCAGACCTATAGCCAGAAGATTCGGGAATACATTTGGCCAGGACTCCATGACAGCGTCATTTGTGGGATGACTGCCGAATCAGGTCCCGGTCGCTTCGCTTGGCAAGATCATGCCTGCAAATCAATGACGCAACTGCGCACGCACATTAAGGGGCCCGTACTGGTATTAAATGTTGCCGGTACAGGATGCGGTAAGACTCGAATGAATGCCAAGGCCCTTGCCATTCTCAATCGACGTCAGGCATTACGGTTTTCAACGGCATTAAACTTACGGACACTAACGCTACAGACCGGCACGGCGTATCAAACAGAGCTGAATATCCCAAAGAATGATTTGCAGTGCATTATTGGGGATAAGGAAGTTCGCGCGCTGTATAAGTATCAGTGCGCTAAAGGTGAGCCGAAGCCTCACAATACCGATGAAAATGGCATTGAGACGATCTTTGAGGGAAGTAATACGACGACGGATATTCCCCCATGGCTAGATGAGTACAGCCAGATGACAGGAGGACAAGGTTCCATTATCTCCCCCGCTGTTTTGGTCTCAACAATCGACTTCTTGATTGCTGCTGGCGACCCAACTCGACAAGGCCATCATGGGGCGGCAATTATGCGTATTGCTAATAGTGACTTAATACTGGATGAGATTGATGATTACGATTCAGAAGCCTTTGTTGCCGTATTACGTCTGGTTGAAATAGCAGCCATGCTAGGCGCCAATATCGTTGCTTCTTCAGCAACACTCCCAACACCGATGGCTGATGCATTAATGCGCGCTTTCATGAAGGGCGCACAAGCAGGCAAGAGCCTCAATATGGGGGTCAGCATTGAGGGGGAAATGCCAGCGATTATGATGATTGACGAGGTGCGTGATCCCGCTGTGATACTGACAGCTACTTTAGATTACTCTCCCCAATATCGAGCCTTTGTGAAACGTGACGATTCGCTTGCCATTAAGGCTGTCACAAAGAAACCGCGATTGATTGAGCTGGAAGAAATCTCACCGAATGGCTTTAAGCGTTCGGTACTGAACAGTATTAATAAACTTCACAATGAGCACCGCTGGGAATATAGCGAATCGGGAAAAGCTATTTCAATAGGCCTGGTTCGCTGTGCAAATATTCAGACAGCCATCGAACTGGCGGGCTTCTTAGCAAGCGCCCTGCCAGATGACCTTATTGCGACTTATCATGCTCGGGACTTTAGAGTACAGCGCCACAGAAAAGAAGCGATTTTGGATGTGATATTAAATCGCAAGGATGGCAACACTAACCTAGAGGCATCGCCTTACATACAAGCCCTTGTTGGCCAAGCCACCACACAGAACCTTAAGCTGATTGTCATCGCGACACCCGTAGAGGAAGTTGGGCGAGATCACGATTTTGACTGGGGGGTAATCGAGCCATCAAGTGTTCGCTCTATTGTGCAATCATCCGGGCGCATCAATCGCCACCGATTAATCCCTGTGAGCGAGGCGAATATTCACATCCTCAATTACAATTACCGCGCATGCTCTGGTAAAACACCGATTTTTAGCCGGCCAGGCTATGAACCCAGCCGGGGGTGGGACGAGCACAATCTTAAATATTTATTGCCATGGGAGAGCATTACTGAGATTAGCGCACAGCTACGCTTTAATGATCATCGATTGTGTCTGCTAGAAAATGACGCGATTAATGAGGTTATTCAAGACCCGGTGAGCAAGCTTCTGCTTGAAAAGCCCAATAAATTATTGGAGTGGACGGCAGAGCGTTTTTACCGGGGATTCCCACTTCGTTCTTTCAATAGCAGCGATACATGGCGCTATAACGTTGAAGCGGGCGTGTTCGAGATGCTAGAAAAAGGGCCACTGGGTGAGGATTTTGTCGCACGTGATAGCCTTATTCAGCGAGTCGAAACCCCTGTGAATACCTGGTTGAACTGGTCAATCGAAGAGAATATAAAGTTTTCTTCTGATGTGGGTATTGAACTGCTCAAGGCGTTTGAATTCACAACCCCACGATATGGGAATAAAGAGGCCAAGCCCGCTGGTCATATGTATAGTTTAGGCTTCGGGTTTATGTGATTTTCATAAGAGCGCATTCAAAAATATATCCCAATCAGAGCTAAGCAATTCTGACTGCCGAAAAAACGTTTCGTAAACAACGGAAACATCTAGCATTTCGAGTAGTGCCTTTAGTGAATACTGTAGACAGTTTTCATGAGGCAATAATCCCGAAATCACTCAACTCTTCTTACAACTTAGATACTTTAATCGATTTCAGGTTTAAACCTAACTCGTCAAAAACTCTTGAGAGCAAGTGCTGGTTGGACTTTCGCCGTTTCCAGCTCACAATCGATATAACCGTTTTTCCTGCCGTTTGTTTTTTATCTCTACCCTCAATTTTGAGTAGATTAAGGGCTGCTAATGATGAATTAACCTGATTATCGATGGCTTCTGAAGTGCGTGATTGGCAATGAGTCAAGCCTGTGTGCTGCTTAGCATCTCGGAATAAAAATTAAATTTAGTCTTAGGGGCGGGGCAATAATAGTTTGTCCAATTAGACGAGGGCGCCTGTTTTCTCAACAAGGCGCTCAAAGGGGCGCATGCCGGGGCATGTAACGCTTTGAGCAACGCGGTTGAGGAGGCGGGAGGCAAGTATTATTGGATAAAGTATTTTTTCCTCGGCCCTTATAATACGATAGTATTTTTGACACATTTAAAGATGTATCTGTCGAGAATAATATTGCCCTTGTCGATACCCTTAAGTCTGACGATCGAATAATCACTATACGCATCTCTCGCTTCAATGAAACGCTGCAAACAATAGCACTGTATTGTCAACACCAACCCAAAGACCGATGCGAATAATGGTCTTTTCCCATTCTTTTGTAAGCCGCTGCACAATGCTGCGGCACTCATTGCTGCAACCCTTGATGTCGAGCTTAGCCAAAGCCTCCTAAACCGGCATGCCCATCGACTTCACGCTCGACAGTTAGGCCACGGCAGCCCCAAACGAATCGGCACTACATGCAGAAGCTCTTCATCGTGAAGTAACGGGGCACGATATCCTTAAGCGTCGACCCTCTTGGCGTGGAAGCACAGCGGTGTTTTTCAAGGTAGTTGTCACTCTTTGCTTACAATTTTTCAGCTTTTTC
>NZ_CEXWTU010000086.1:0-18677 GCF_982758155.1 Marinagarivorans sp.
ACCCTAATGACCTATATCCGTATAGGCCCCGGCATGCGCCCCTTCGAGCGCCTTGCTGAGAAAACAGACGCCTTCGTCTAATTGGACAAACTATTATTGCCTCGGCCCTAATATAAAAAATGATCGCCGGTCATTATATTATGCGCCACCCTCACCCTCCCTATCGAGGCTTTAATAGCCTACGCTATTGGCATAGTTAATAATTTTATCGCCATAGCTTCCGCCCCAGCTATAGCCGTTTCGGCGCTCCGACGAAATATCCATAATATCGTAGACCTTACGACTATCGCGATCGCTAAAAAATCCTTTATTCGTGTCCAGATCATAAAATCTGAACCACACCTTACTACCGCTTTTAGGGACGAATTTTTCTTCAACGGCTTTACTGTAGGTATAATCTGCGAGATAAGTATTGGGGCTACGGAACCACGCGATTGCGGCTTTAACGCCACGTTCAATTTCTGGGGTTTGTGGCTGCGTCATTAAAAAGGCTACAACCTCAACAGATTCACTACCGCTTAATGACTCCAATTCATAGGCCCGTGCTTTTTTCGGTAAATAATCATCTTTGCCGTGCTGTGCACACCAAACAGTGGCTACGCCGTTTTGTTTCCACTGCGACTTAAGAATATAATCAACGCCTCCATCAATCGCACTCTTTGCTCTTTCCCGCTGCGCATCAGTGACAACACCGGTATTGTAGGGTGCTGTTTTTTGAACAATATGATGCAGTACTGTAAGAATTCGGGACATGGCATCGTCATTAAAAGTAACGTGATCCGAATACCCGCCACGCAATGGATAATACTGAGGCCAGCCACCCTTCGAGTATTGTGCATCAAGCGTGTAATCCAATGCTTTACGCACCGCCGTTAAGTATTTTGTCTCTTGAGTGGTGTTATAAACATCAGCTAAAAATGTCATCTCCAACGTTGTTGCGCCATTATCAAAAGTCCCTAAACCATCACCGCCACTTCCGGCTGAATCGTAATCTTGATTTTTAGGCCAGCCGCCATTGTTATATTGGTGGGATAAAATAATGTCGGCCTTATCTTTGCTCCACTGTGATTTATATTTGTTATAACGTGAATGCACTGGATTGCCCGATTGCGATAGTATCGGGTAATCACTCGTGTTGGGCGTACCTACCGATGATGATGCAGACGATGACGTATTTGATGGTGAACTCGATGCCGCTGGAGCATCCTCACACATACCACCAGAAATCCCGGCACCCGTAATTTTTATATAATCAATATTTGGCAATCCCTCTGCACCATTAGCCGCTAATACCAGCTTATTAGCGCCCTGGACTAAATCAATAGTTAGCATTTCAGTTTGCCAGGTACTCCAGTCATCTGTCGTCGAAAATCCCACGGTGAAACTGCCGTTGCTACCGTCATTAACATCAAACTGACCAGGCCGTGCTGCTGTTCCGCCGTTTGCGAAGCGAATCTCAATGCTATATGTGGCACTTTCTTGTGCGTCCAGCTGCCACACAATGCTCGCACCGACTCGGTTGTCGGCATTGGTAAATCCGGTACCGGTGAAGCCGCTGTTGTCCGTTTCTACCGCAGCGCCATCAACGCGACAAAAACCCACTTCGCTTTCTTGCAGTGTAAAGATGGGTGCAGTAGCAACAGGGCTAGAACTTGCAGCGGCAGAACTTACATTTGCGCTACTGGGTAAGCTAGATGCGGTCATTACGCTAGAGGAGCTCTCGACCGGAATAGGTAAACCTTGGCTGGATGATGCTATTGAAGTAACTTCAGGCTGCCCGGTACATGCGCTCAACATTAAAGCGATGGGCAAAGGCCATAAATTTATTATTTTTCTCATGTGTATTGGCTCGCTCAATGTATTTTGTTTATGGCCTAAAAGGGAGATTGGATAACCGTTTTATTATTCTTCATTAAAACTACTTGGGTATGATGCCCCCGCGATATTGAATAACTCTCCCTGCGCACTCAATTCCACTTTTGATGGCCTCCGCAATACTCGAACCGTTTAAGGCCGCTGCTAAAAAAGCGCCATTAAAGCTGTCGCCTGCCGCCGTGGTATCAATAACATTTTCAATTAATGGGACTGGAATACATTCGGGCAACGAAAAAGAATCACCATTGCTGCCTCGGGTATAACAACTGACATCTTTTTTCCCACATTTAATCACTAGAGTAGTGACTGCTGTACTGGAATGCTGCTGGGATATTTCGACGTTATTTTTACAGCCCCATAAACTTTCTTCGTCTTCATCGGTTAACAATGCAATATCGGTAATCGCCATAAAATACTGCATGACCTCTTTCGCATATGAAAGTGATCGCCATAAACGCGGCCTAAAATTGCTATCAAAAGCGACCTGTCCGCCTTGCGAACGATAATGGGTCAACACCTCATGCAAACTCTGCAGCGCAGCTTCCCCAAGAATACCTAAAGTTATGCCGCTAAGATAAACAATTTTGCTGCTTTCAATAGATTGACGAAATTGTGTGATGGAATCTTCGTTATTGAGCATTTCACGCGCAGGCGAGTTGTTGCGCCAGTAATGAAAGGTGCGTTCGCCATCGGCGCGATTAGATATCATGTAGAGCCCTGGCTCCCGTCCTTCTAATCGCCGAATGCCAATGGTGCCAATCCCTTCACTTTCGAGCAGCGCTAACATTTTTTCGCTGTAAGGGTCATCGCCTAGTTGAGTAAAATAGCTCACGTTAGCCCCGTGTCGTGCGGCATAAACGGCCGTATTGAAGGTATCCCCTGCGATGCCCACATTGGCAGTAGCCATGGTGCCGAGCTTATCTGTACTTGAGAGCTCCAGCATCACCTCTCCTATTGCCACTAAATCCGTCATACGACCTCGTTTGTTATTACCGCCAAATTGGTATTACCAGTTTTACAGGATCGATAATTTAAATGCTACAACATTTCTATAAAAACAGCGTAAAACTAGCAGCAATGCACGTTAAATCTCATTATTATCGTATTATTGTAGAAAATACCCTATTTTGGTTTGACACCGAGAGCGATATCTGGAACCATCGTTTGGCCTTACCGCTTTCCCCTCGTGTCGCACAAAACGTGTATTCTTGTACGGCCGAAAGGTAAGTCCCTTCATGGTTTTGGGGTGCCGCTATGGGCCCCGTTTTTTTGCCGGCGTAGCCGCTACACTATTCTTACAGCTCTTACAGCCATGAATTACTCGACGATATCACCAAAGTAGATGCCAGAATGAAATCAAATCAACAAGAAGCGCTAATACTCAATCCCAATCGCCTTTTCTCGGCAGACAGCACGCAGCGAGCCATTTCACAGCGCTTATATGCAGACATTAAATATCTCCCCATTGTTAGCCCACATGGGCACACGGACCCACGCTGGTTCGCAAACAACGCCTCTTTTGGTAACCCAGCAGAATTACTGATAAAACCTGATCATTATGTTTTCCGCATGCTTTATAGCCAAGGTATCTCCATGGAGTCTCTGGGGATAAAAACACAAGATGGGTCAGTAACCGAGACCGACTCACGCACTATATGGCGACTATTTGCCAAAAATTTTTACCTCTTTAGAGGAACGCCGTCGCAACTCTGGCTAGAGCATGTTTTTAGTGAAGTGTTTGGCCTGCAATATCGGCTGAATGAGCATACAGCGGACGCTTACTATGATCACATCAATGAAGCCTTACAAACTGAAGCCTTTCGCCCACGCGCGCTTTTTGATCGCTTCAATATCGAATGTTTAGCGACCACCGAATCACCACTCGATACGCTAGAGCATCACACCAAAATTCGTGAAAGCGGCTGGAAAGGCAATGTTATTACGGCCTTTCGCCCGGATCCAGTTACCGACCCAGACTTTGAAGGTTTTCGTGACAACGTAAAAACCCTAGGGGAAATAACGGAATGCGACACCGAAAATTACGGTGGGTACTTACAAGCTTTAATTCAGCGGCGTGCCTTTTTTAAAAGCTTAGGCGCCACGTCTACAGACCATGGTAACCCCACTGCACAAACAGCCGACCTAAGTCGCGGCGAAGCTGAGGCTCTATTCAATAAAGTTTTATCTGGCGACTTTACAGCACAAGAGGCAGAAACCTTTAGAGCACAAATGCTCACAGAAATGGCTGGCATGAGTTTATACGACGGCCTGGTTATGCAAATTCATCCGGGTTCACATCGCAACCACAACGCCATGGTGTTTCAGCGTTTCGGTAGAGATAAAGGCGCCGACATTCCAAGCCAAACAAATTATGTTGATGCATTAAAGCCACTGCTTAATAAATTTGGCCACCGCACCGATTTAAGTATTATCTTATTTACATTGGATGAGACCAGTTATAGCCGAGAATTGGCACCGCTTGCAGGCCACTACCCTTGCCTAAAACTTGGGCCATCTTGGTGGTTTCACGATAGCCCCGAGGGCATGCGTCGCTTCCGCGAGCAAGTCACTGAAACGGCGGGCTTTTATAATACCGTCGGGTTTAATGACGATACTCGTGCATTTTTATCCATACCAGCAAGGCATGACGTTGCACGCAGAATGGACTGCGCATGGCTTGCACAACTTGTTGCAGAACATCGCATTACCGAAAACGATGCCCATGCGTTAGCGCAAGACTTAAGTTACAACCTAGTTAAACGCGCCTACAAACTGTAAAACAATAACGATAATATTTTTATGCCTCGACTCAATAGTATTTTAGCTAAAAGCTTAACCAATATTAAAACGCCAACGTATGACCGGCAAAAAATGAAAGCCGGTATCGTTCACTTAGGCATAGGTGCATTCCATCGTGCCCACCAAGCTTGGTATACAAACTGGGTGATGAACGAGATGGGTGGTGACTGGGGCATTATTGCTTGCAGCCTTCGGTCTAACACCGTCCATCAACAAATGGCAGAACAAGATTTTTTGTACACAGTCTTGGAGCGCAGCGCTAATGATAAAGCTGAAATCATTGGCGCTGTTAGTCAGGTATTGGTAGGGCCGGAATCGCCGCAAGCCATAGTGGCTGCAATCGCCGAACCCAACATCAAAATTATCTCGCTTACCGTAACGGAGAAAGGCTACTGCCATAATCCTGCTACTGGCCAGTTAAATATTCAGCACCCCGATATTATTCACGACCTTGCGAACATAAATACACCTCAATCGGCGATTGGCTATATTGTTGCCGGCCTGCGCCTACGACAAGAAAAAAACTTACCCGGCCTTACCGTGATGAGTTGTGACAACTTGCCCAGCAATGGCAAAGTCACAAAGCAGTGCGTAATACAGTTTGCAAAAAACATCTCTGAAAATTTAGCACTATGGATTGAAAAGAACGTTACCTTTCCCTCTACCGTTATCGATCGTATTGTTCCCGCCACAGAAGAATGTGACATTGCATTACTCGAGAAAAATCTGGGTTATCGCGATGAAGCCATGGTTGTCGCAGAGCCATTTAGTCAGTGGATTATTGAGGATGATTTTGCCTGTGGCAGGCCACAATGGGAACGCGTAGGTGCTCAACTTGTTGCAGATGCTGAAGTCTATGAACTGATAAAATTACGATTACTCAATGGCACACATAGCCTACTGGCCTACACCGGCTATTTGTCAGAGAAAGTATCTATTGCCGATGTTATGCGGGACCCCGTATTAAAAAAGGTATGTACTGCATTTATGCATAGTGCCGCCAGCACCATTACGCCACCAGAAGACTTTGATATTGAGCTGTATCAAAAACAACTGCATGAACGATTTGCTAACCCAGGATTAAAGCATCGCACCGTGCAAATCGCTATGGATGGTTCACAGAAAATTCCACAGCGCTGGTTAAGCACCCTAGAAGATATTGTCGAGAACAATGGCGACATTCGTTTTTTTGCTTTTGCCTTAGCCGCTTGGATGAAGTACATCAGTGGTGTTGATGAGCAAGGCAGGGCTATTAATGTTTCAGATCCATTAGCGGGTGAATTTCATACCATTTCAAGCCAAAACATCCATACACTTTCGGATTATGTATCTCAAATATTTGGCTTGAGATCAATTTTCACCGAGAAGCTCATCGGCGCAAAAAACCTTCAGTTATTTACAATCGAATACCTGCGCGAAATTAATATCAATGGCACACTGGCAACGGTTAGGACGCTATTAAGGTAGATGACCATCAAATAAATAGCGCACAAAGAAAGTTTTCGCTGTGCGCTTATAGCATTAAGGACTTTGTATTATTGGCTTACGGCATTCAAATATGCGGTTTTGAATCCACTTCGATCAAAGCCTTGCATACGTTTTTGATCAATAGTGATAAAGGGAATCCCGTTTCCGCCGAGTTGTTGATATTTCTGATTCGCGATTAAATCTTTTTCAATATCATGCTCCACAAACGGAACCTTCTTACGAGAGAGGTAAGTACGTGCTGCTTCGCAGTAGGTGCACCAATCGGTACTGTATAGCGTTACAACGGGTAAGGTGCCGGCTATAACTTTTGGATGACTAGCATCGACAAGAGGCTTACGCGATTGTTCAAAACCTTGCCGCAAAGCAACGACAACCGCAATAGTGACTAGAATAAAAAGTGTAATCGGCAATAGCGATTTTAACGTGCTGTGCTTCATCTTTATGGCACTCCAATTAACGCTAGGTAAGCCCTTGCGGCAACCCTAAAACATGTTGTAATTTTGATAGGTTAGCGCTAATCCAGTTAGGATTAATCGCACCCCAGTCATTAATTCGGTAACCGCCATTTTTATTACCGCCTACAAATTCACACTCAACATCTAACTCACTCAGCGCCAGAATAGTATCTTGCACTGTTCGCCGAGGCATTCCCGTGTACTCAATAATCGCAGGTACCGTATTGATATTAGTATTTATCAGATGCGCAATAAAAAGACGGCGGTAGTAACTGGTTTTGGTTTTGCTGTATTCGCTCATGGTTGGCTTTAATCTGGCGTTTGATGTTGTTTTAAAACTGACAGCATAACCGAATACAGCACCCCTGGCGACAAAGCGGGAAAGGCAAAATAGCAACTTTATGTTGTGAGCACAAGAAAACGCTGCCGAACAATTGCT
Organism: Marinagarivorans sp.; assembly: GCF_982758155.1. Classification (NCBI taxonomy): domain Bacteria; kingdom Pseudomonadati; phylum Pseudomonadota; class Gammaproteobacteria; order Cellvibrionales; family Cellvibrionaceae; genus Marinagarivorans; species Marinagarivorans sp. The sequence continues at coordinate 7,057 of NZ_CEXWTU010000086.1, forward strand.
GAGATGTAAGAGGATGAGCGGCGAATGGTGGGCGCGGTGCACCTATGAGGTATTGAGCTCTAATGCGAAATACGCTATTAGAGCTCAATTAAGCAATTTCCCGTCAGAAAAAAAACGATGTGCCGTCATCGTAAAAATCAGCGATTAGCACACAATCTAATGGAGGTAGCCTTTTATGGCCTCATACCAAACATCCCCCATTGCTGTGTAACCTACACGATTAGGGTGTAAATTGTCATCGCTAAAGCCATTGTTAGGGAAGTTACTGTTCTGATCCACCAATATCACATCAAAGCCCATGTCCGCGCGCGCCTTTACTACAGCCGGTATTACCTTCACATACTCTTGCGCCCAGTTCGACGCATAGTCATTGCGCGGTACAATTAAGGCTACCGCCAATAGCGCATTAGGCTGGTGATCAATAAGCTTATCTAACAGTAAGCCAAGCCGCTGAGCCATACTGGCTGGATCTCGGATGTTTTCGGGCTCTTTCCAGACATCATTTGTCCCTATCATTAACAAAATTATGTCTGGTTTTTCACTGAGGATGGGATTGGGTATTTTGGCCGCTATTTCATTTATCGAATTACCGCTATGGCCATCGTGATTTTGAGGGAATTGTTTGCCGGCAATATTGCTTGGACCATTACGCAAAGAACCCACAAACGTAATACTTTGACCAGCCTCTACGGCACGCGTAAATAGCTGGATACGATAAGCACCACCACCAGCCATTCCAACCCCATCAGTAATGGAGTCCCCCAAAGGTAATATTTTACAGGCGCCCAATGTAGGGCAAATAGTAGGCGCAGGTGGCTCGATAATTTTACCGCCATTATTTGAGTAAACCGCAATGCCGCTGATAGTGGCATTATCGATTATCGATTCGAAGTTGATGGACAGAACCTCATCCGCGACAGTTACATTTTGAAAATGTTGTGATATGGCTATGTCGTGACCCTTTGTTTGAAACAGGTCAAGCGCTGGAATTACTCTTTCGTTTTCAATAAATACATCGAACGATCTCATGCCTGTGGCAGTGTGGTATAGCTCCGCAAAATGAAGAACTACCGTATAACTACCATTGGTAACGGGAATGTCATAGCGCGACGTACCGTATCGTTCAGATTGATAAAGTAAGTCATCAGAAACACCGGAAATCGTATCTGCTGTTTCATATATTTGGCCAGCGCTCATAAAGCTATCAGCGATAAAATCAACGCCGTTAAGGCGCGCTACCCGATTAGAGCCGGCATTAATGGCAATAACCACATCACCGTCAATTTCCAGTGGGGTATCGGAGCCGCTTTGTGAAGAGCTGGATTGCAGTGTAGAACTCGTTACTTCGGGCGAGGATGAATTCGTCGTGGGTAATGCGGCAGCACTCGATGTATCGCCGGCATAACTCATGGGATTTGAAGATGCACTTGAATTTATCGCAGCCAACCCATTTGAACTAAGGGCACTGTCTGTGCTGCTAACACAGGCCGCGAGCGATAACGAAAAGAATGCCAAAGAAATGTTTTTAATTATCATTATGAGAACCATTCATTGATGAAATTATTTAGACGTTAATGAGAGGCTAACGAAGAGACTATTTTAAAATTTAAATACTTTGAGAATAACAACAGACATCAAAGCAGAAATGCGTTTGTGCTTATAGCTATGAATAAGAATTAGGGCGACGATAACCCTCAGGGGCATTGCGCCCCGAGGATCACCCTAACTAGCTTTTGCAGATAGATAATTGTTCGGGCGACGCTTCCTTGCGTTCAAAAAATCTTTTTTAAAAGTACCCTAATAAGGATTTATTATTTTGCCCTTAGCAAACCAAGGTTGTAGGGGCGCGTATTGTAGTTAGAAGCATTTTGAGTCCCGCTTTGTGTAATGCCTTGGTACAGCATTTCCATATTGCAGGTATCTAACACCATTTTTTCATCGTAACCGTCGCGTATCATTTCGCCATGACTAACCTGAATAGACCAATTATCGCCGTCAACATTACTCAATCCTGCAAACGGGTCATTTTCAGACGTTTTATGTGCTACCCAAGGGCCATCTAAGCTAGTTGATGTCCAAGAGCGATACAGTCGGCGGCTTTCTGCTGAGCCCCAGCCTTCAACTTGTAATAAATACTGATCCGACCCTTTAATTTTATACACATTACCGGCTTCAAAAATAATGTTTTGAGGCCCTGTATTTTCAATATTAGCAACCTTTACTTGATTAACATCAAAGTTAGGGAAATTGCCGATAGTGGTTTTTACATACAACATTTTTCCATCATCTTTAAAGAAATAGAGGTAACAATCGGAGTCGTCACATATCACCCAGTAATCTAAAGCGCCGCCGTAATTATCATTGCCTGGCCATAATGTTGTCGCTCTTGCCCAGCCATTGACATTATTGATGTCGTCGTTTGTTGTATATTTAGCAGGCCATTGCGTAAAAATGTACCACTTGTTCTGAGGTGAAAAGTAAAATACCTGAGGCGCAACAGTTGAGCTACCACCAGGCGAAAAGGATTGATAGCTTCCCGCAGCAACATTATCGAAGTCTGTAAAAGCGGTATACATTGACCCGTAAGCATTATTATAAACGGTCGCAAAAACATGATATTTCCCATCGTAATAAACGATAGACGGATCTTTAACAGCAACATCATCATTCCTGGGTGTAATAATTGGACCGGTCGAAGTCCAGCTCAGACTATTGGGCAGATCGCAGCCGACTGGTTCGGGCGGTTCAACCAAGGCACCATTATCATTCGAATAAATTTCGAAACCGTTGATAACAGCATTATGCAAACTAGCCGTAAGCTTTATTGTTAACGCGTTATCGTCGACACTCACGTTCGGCATCACCATTTCTAACGCGGCATCACCTCCAACATCGTTAAACAAATCTTTATCGGTAAATACGGTTTGGCCTTCAACTTCCACACTGAAATATCGAGCCCCAGCCATAGTGTGATATAGCTCGGCAAATTGTAGTTTAAGACTGTAGTTCGCATTGGTCACTGGAACATCATAAGTCGTTGTACCGTAGCGCTCGCTCTGAAATACCGAATCAGCAGTTGTACCGCTTATCGCTTTCGATGTTATGTTTCCCGCACCACCGGTATAAAACCGGTCTTGACTATAAGAAATACCATTGGCAACGGTTGCTCCACCACCGGCGTTAACAGCGAAAACAAATGCGGCATTAGAGGGGGTAGAGGGCGCACTAGACGCCGCAGCACTGCTAGACGAGCTCATTATTACAGAGGCTGAACTTATAGGCGTTGGAGCGGAGCTAACAGCAACCGCTATCGAGCTTGACACTTGTGAAACTTCACTGCTTGTAGGCGTATTGGTAGCACCATCACAAGCGGATATAACAGCGATACAAAAAGGCAGTGATATCAGCTTAAGCGCTTGCGTTAGAGGTGCCGCAATTTGCGATGTGTTGATCATTATTATTATCCTCTGGTAAGGGAAAAACCATGTTGACGAAGTATTTAATTATTATTTATTTTTTATATTTCATTAAAACCTTATGCAATATTAAATGATCACACTTTATGTTGTCATTTAAATTAAGTCGTAAATGCGACCTTTACACTAGGACTTTCACATTATTTTTTAATTAATTTTTGGTGCAGTCATCTCTACTATTTGAAATACAAGCTAATGATAAAAAATATTGATAGTTTCAGCGCCTGCCCTCCAAGAAGTGTATGGCCATCAGAAGAAAAAGAAGGCCATACTGTAGTGCACTTTAAAACTGACTGAAAAACTCCCAACCCTCTTTAGCTAACCATGTATTCCAGTGATTATTTGTTGAGCCGTCGGTTGGCGCCGGAATGTGGCCGCCATCAAAAGCACACCAGCGCACGGGATGCTCTGTATTTGGACATTCGTAGGAGGTGCAGGTATGGGTTAAGCTACCCTGATTTGGTTCAGGAGGGTTCATTGGGGTACAACCATTAATACTCACCATTCGATCGCGGTATTTATGACCATTACTCGAAATATTGAAAGTACCATCAGTTATTCCATGCGCACCTAGATAAGCGACTGGTTTAGCCGGATTACCACAGCTAATAACGGCATCCCCTGTACCGTAGATTCCCACAGCCCTGAAAATATCCGGCCGCGAACACGCCAAGTTATACGACATACCAGAGCCGTAACTAAAACCATGCGCAAATACACGGCTCTCGTCGATGCATAAATCTTCTTTAAGCTCTTTAAGCATGTCATCAAAAAATATTGTCTGCTGACCATTTTGGTTGGGCCAACCATTAGGGCTACCTGTTCCGTTGGGAGAAACAAAAATAGTCGTATCACCTGAATATTGTTTTATCCCATGATGGGCGTAGTTCGGTACGCCGCCATTAATTTCACTGCCATCGGCAATTCGGTCCATATGACCATAAAAGGCATGGATGCCAAAAATTAGACGATAGGGGTGCGAGCTATCGTAGTTGTTGGGGATATCCAAAATATACTCACGGGTTGCGCCGCTGCTTTGGATTGTACGCCTGCCGTTGTTTAATGTTCGTTGTGATCGACAACCTGGGCTAGGAACCGCTGCCCCCACTTCTGGTATTGGCGGGCTTATGAATTGCCCGCCATCATCGCTGTAAATTGCAAATCCGCTCAAGGTTCCTTGGGCTATAGTTGAAGACAAATCAATCGTTAGTAGGCCATCGGCAACCATTATTTCCGGAATGATAACGTCGTAAGCCGTAAACATACCGACAGTATCAAATATATCGAGATTCTCTATTACCGGCTGCCCCTCTATATTGACATTAACAGTGCGCGCACCAGTCTCGGTGTAATAAATTTCGGTAAAATGTAATTTAACACTGTAGCTGGCGTTGGTGACGGGTATCTCATATTTCGCATCGCCGTAAAGTTCATTTTGAAAGACTGCGTCTTCATTCACGCCAACAATTTCCTGATTCGTTTGCGTTCTCATTCCACCAGAACGAAAACCATCTGCCTCATAAGTAATGCCGTTTAGCTGGGCGCTAGGTCCGCCGGCATTAATGGCATACACAAGGGTTGACGCTACAGGAAGAGTAACCATAGAAGATGAAGAATTTGTCGCAATTGATGACGTCGTATTCGTGCTCGACATAACCACTGAAGCGCTATGCTCAGATGAAACATTAGCGCTCGAAACGGAGGCAGTGACATCAACACTACTACTTGCCTGGGAAACATCGCCTGTGCAGGCACTTAAAAGCCCACTTGCCGCAAGCACTGAAAAAGAAACGGTTAATGCTCTGAATAATATGCTCATAAACTGTGCCACCACATGATGAAATTATTATTATTTTGTCGGCTTCAGACAATTAAAAAAGAGGAGCACATTCACCTCCACGCTAATTACAAATCGAATGCCCAACACCCCTTACAGCTGCCTCCTACCCTGACAAACGGTTAGGTCAGTGATAACTCAGCCGGCTAATACTAAGCTAGTAGGCAAGGTAGCAACCTAAGCGATAAGGTTTCCCATAGAAACGAACCTTTTTTCACTAGAAACAGATATTGCTATTTTTTTGATGTTTTTTATTATTCTTGGGGTCTGAGGCAAAGCTATAGGTGTGATTAAGATCACGCCTTCATTGTGAATAAGTGCTTTAAATTTACGTTTTAATAGAAACCGCTAGATTTGATCAAAGGTGGCGCTTGTTAACCGCGAGGACGACGATCAACCCATTTTTAGATTAATAAACAGACAATAAGCTATACGAAAATAGACACAGGTAGGATTTTTGAACAAAAATGATCAATAGTGGTATGGTCAAATTGACTAATCGACATGCTTGTCTCAACGGCAGAAATAGAGGTACTACGGCGGCGTCACAAAAATCGTGACAACATTTGCATTGGGAGCGGCATCTAGGGATACTTAAAAAACTATACTAATAATGCTATAAACTATGTATCTGTTTTATAAAAATACCCTCTACACAGCCATCGGGATGCTGCTTATCTCAGTGGTATGCATTTTTCTTGGTCACTTCTTGTCGTACACAAGCGCCACATTCACACCAAGAGACAGTGCGAGCGTTGAATGGCAGCCCTTGGTGGAAGCTCATAACCACAAAGGGACTTACCTTGACGTAACTCAAGACGCTGACATCATTGATTATCAATTTTACTTACCTGCAGAGCACGAGTTCCCCTACGCCGCCTACACCTTTGATTTTGGCGACACCAAAGCCGCACGAACAATGGACTTAACACCTTACGATACTATTGAGTTTAATATCACTTGCGCACCACTGAATGTATTGTTATTCAATTTGTTCACCCACTCCCCTGACCTGACTCAGCTAAACGATACCGCCACACAACGCGTCAACTCTACGTTCATATCTTGTGATGGAACATGGCAGCCCATTAAAATCCGGCTCAAGGCATTGGTTGCTCCGGATTGGTGGCTTAATAAATACGAACTTGAACTGTCGGACTCGCACTACGACCTCGAAAAAGCTTATCGTTTTAGCATTGTCAACTCACTCCAAAGCCCTCGGAACATGCCATTGCGTGTACAGATAACTGATGTTGCTTTGAGGGGCCGGGAACTAACTTATCTATATTTGGCATGGGGAATTGTTTTTCTTGGCTGGGGCATTTTTTTCGCTTGGATTATTCGCTGCTACATACGCCTTTTAGTCTTGCAAGTGAAAGAAAAGGTCAAAAATGACCGCCCGATCATTGCCTATAAAGAGCTCACTATAACGCCTCAAAAAAACAAAGAAACCAGTGAAGTATTGCGATTCATGGCCACCGAGTATTCAAACGCAGATATAACATTAGAACTTGCGTGCACCACACTGGGAGTTAATCGAACAAAAATTAATGAAATATTAAAAGCTGAACTTAGTATGACATTTAACGCGTATTTAAATAAATTACGCATGACCGAAGCCGCGCGACTATTAACTGAAAATAGAGAGGTCACTATTGCAGAAGTCGCCTATTCCGTTGGCTATAACAATGTGTCTTACTTTGGTAAGTTATTCAAGAATGAATACAATTGCACACCAAAAGTGTTCAAACAAATTTACAAAGAATAATTGGGGGCGTGCATTAAATGACAACCCTTAAAACTGCAGCACTTACGCACCCAAATACGACAAGCAAAGGGGGCAAATGCCACACACGCAAAGCCGCTATTGCAACAAGCCCAATAGCCATATCTACAGACCCTGTAATGGCCGAAGTAAAAACAGGGTTGTAAAGTGCGGCTCCCAGCAAACCAACAACTGCAGCATTAATACCAGCAAAAATATTATTGACGGAGGTTAGTCGCCCGAGATGACCCCAAAAAGGCAATATACCCGCAACCAGTAAAAAGCCCGGTAAGAAAATAAAAATTATAGCGACGGCTGCCCCAAACCCAATGTATTCAGCGGGAACCATTAAAGCACCGATGTATGCAGCAATAGAAAATAGCGGGCCAGGAATCGCCTGGGATGCACCATAGCCGGCTAAAAAGGCCTCTCTCGTTAATGCCTCCGGTGAGACAACGGCACTTTCGAGTAATGGAAGTACCACATGCCCACCGCCAAAAACCAGTGCACCAGCCCGAAAAAAAGTATCGGCCAATAATAAAATGCCGCCATTCATACCCGCTATAACAGGGAGCATAAAAAATAGCCCTAAAAATACTGCCAATAGTGTTGCACCTGTTTTCTTGCCATAGCGCACCTGCAGGCTTTGCCCTGCGTCATTTTGACTATTACACAGCCAAAACCCCGCTATGCCGCCCGCAACAATAACAATTAGCTGCCCCCAAACGTTACCCAAGAAAAGGACGACAACCGCCGAAAGAATAGCCATGCCGGCTCGACGACGGTCGGGGCATAATTTTGAGTACATGCCAATAACCGCATCGGCAACTATTGCAAAAGCCACAATTTTTAAACCGTGTAACGCGGCTTGTCCAGTGGTATTCGATAGCTGCGGTAGGATAGCTGCAAATCCGATCAGTAATAATACCGAAGGTAGCGTAAACGCCACGAAGGCAGCCACAGCGCCGAGCCAACCAGCACGCATAAGCCCCAAACAAAAACCAAGTTGACTACTGGCCGGCCCAGGCAATAACTGGCAAAGTCCCAGCAGCTGCGCAAATTGTTGCTCACTTAGCCACTGGCGACGCTCGACGAAGTCTTTGTGGAAATAGCCAATATGCGCAACAGGGCCGCCGAATGCGGTGAGCCCTAGCTTTAAAAAAGCCATAAATACGTCTAGTACACGATGAGTCATATCAATGATAAATCTAATTAAAAGAAAGCCGTACGGGCTTATAATTACTCAATAAATCTTAGCCCTGCAGGCAAAGATTCCCCCAGTAGTTTCTCACTATCACTCTCAGAGATGACATCCAGGGTCATCAACATCCCATGCCATGCAGGTGGAGCTTTAATTTGCATTAAACGCTGGTTAATGCGATCGCGTAATTCACCGTCGATATCACGATGCCGATCGCCACTCATGCGCGCCATCATCACTGCACAAAAAGCGATTTGAATATCCGCTTTCCAATCCAGTGATAATAAATGATTTAGCCAAGGCTCCACAGTTGACGCGGCAAGCACATAATGATTACTGCTGTGAAACGGCACCCTTGTTGCTATACGCCCTATCGCCCAATAGCTTATCGGCGAAGGGTTTTTAAGTGCCAATCGTTCAAACAAATGGTGAATTAAACGTATTTTAACTTCAGCAGGAATTCGCTCTAGAGATGCCAATAAGCGTATAACATCGTCGTAGGAGATTAGCTTAGCTTCACCATTAACTTTACGGGAATTAATATATTGAGGGTCGGCATAAGGAACAAGACCTTCAAAAATATGCAATTGCTGCTGTGCATCTAAACCGCCTGCCGCACGGCGCCAAAACGTCCAGAAATCAATCCAGCTTTGCGTATCTTTGTCGAAGCTTAAAAACGTTTCGTAAATCGGCCATATTTTTTCGATGCGCCATACATCTGCAGCGTCGCCAAAACCGGGGCGCAAGCAAAAACCGGTTAAATTAAACCATAACCTTTCGTGCATGGCCGAGCGTCGGCGTTTGTCTTTATGTAAAACCAGCACATCAAACAATGCACGCAAACAATGGGCGTCCCACTGGTTCCTAGGCCCCAATAGAGCCTCTAATGTTTTACGTAAATTCTTAACGGCCTTACTTTTATCATCGGACTTACGATTGCCAAAGACTTCTTCAATCTTAAGGCACGCGGCTTCAAAGTTGGCGGGAAGCTTAGCTTGCTTAAATGATGCTGAACGCTGGCCTGTACGTGCTTCAAACTCCAACGCCCAGCTATCGCTATTATCCTGAGCGCGGCACTCGACCTTTAACGTTCCGACTTCAGTTAATTGAACATTAAGGTTAACGGGAAAGTAATGGCCGTCAGTTTCAGTAATTATATTTTTTTTATTGGAAACCTCAGTACTATTAATTTTCGTTACTAGCGAGGGTAAAAGAAAAAAATCATCGTCCAGCTCTACCTTATCTCCAACCGAATAATCCTGACTCGAACGGGATGAAGCTAAGGTGAAATTAACGGGTTCACCCAAGCGTAAAATAAAATTTTGTTCCGTCAATAAATATTCTGCGCTATCTTCTGCCCCTTTGGGCAATAAACATATCGCCTGCTGCTTTGTATCCGCAGGCGAATCCAACACTAAGAAAAAGGCTCTGGCCGAACCACCCGAGATAGTTTTATGCGCGCCAGCACGGGCCATTAAATAACTTACGGCCCCAAAAGCAACCGCCAAATGCGGCGTGCTGTTTTCTAGCTGTATTGGGGTAACCCCGCCCTGCCATACACCTAACTGCTCCAACAGCCGTTGGCTAATCGTGGCGCTATTAAAAAGACCACCATTTAATAATATACAGTCAGGTACAGCCGTTATGGCATCACCTTTTAAACCTAAGGCCTGCCGACAAACCCCATCATGCTGCGTTACAAAATTCGCTAAGTGCTTACTAATGGCCGGATCAGCAGCGTAAGGCAGGCCAAACTCAACAACTGCGCTGCGGCGTTTATTTGGCTGCACATCAAGCCCAATCAAAGGAAAAAAACCATCAAGCGCAAGCGCCGTCACTTCCTCCTGATTGAGCTCACAACTTTTAGCCCCGCCAATAAGCCGAGAACCGCTCCCCACTAAAGTAATTGTAGCCTTCGTTAAAGCCTTGCTGTCGAGTAAACGTTCTTTAGCGCTCCGGGTTTGCGCGATAATTTGTGACAACTGAGCAGCGCTAAGCGCTTTAGGAAGATTAAGCCGGCGCTCCACAATATGTGCCAGCGCCAAATCGAGATTGTCACCGCCGAGCATTAGGTGGTCCCCCACGCCTACACGCGTTAAGCTGACCTCCTGCTCTTTGTCTTGTTTAATTTGAATAAGACTTAAATCGGTTGTACCGCCACCAACATCACACACCATTAATAACCGGCGTCCGCCTAAGGCGCTCGCAACAGTGTTTTTATTAATGCTATACCAGTGGTAGCAAACAGCCTGGGGCTCTTCCAATAATAGAATATGATGTAGCCCGGCTAGCGCCGCGGCCTCAACGGTTAATGCGCGCGCATCGGCATCAAACGAGGCTGGTACAGTGATAACAATGCTTTGGTATTCTAAAAGTGCATTCGGGTGCTCATAATTCCACGCTTGACGAAGGTGGAATAAATAGCTGGCGCTGGCAACAACAGGAGAAACTTTTTGGACGTCGTCCGCCGCGCCCCAAGGTAAAATATTGGCATGGCGCTCAACTTGACCATGGGACAGCCAACTTTTAGCGCTATGCACCTGACGCCCAGCAACTTTAGCGCCTAACTCACGCGCCCACTCACCAATAATAACGCCGTCAAAATCACCTTTAAGCTGCGCAGTGCTTTGCCCATCTCCTTTATCTTGCTTAGACCAAGGTAATTGGCAATCAACAGCGGCTATCTCGCCAGCCATCGGGTGATAACGAAAAGACGGCAGCATCGATTTTTTAGCAATTTCACCCGGCGCGACCAGTTGCTCTATTTCAAATATTTTTCGCTCTTGGGGCTGACCGTTATCATCTAGCGCAGCGTAAGCAACCACAGTATTGGTTGTTCCTAAATCTATACCGACAAAATACTGTGGCACGTTTTTGCTCACATTAACCTCTCAATTCTATTGCCCTTTCACACAGTATTCACGTTGAATACTCGATTTAATCACGCACATCTAATTCAACTTGCCAACGTTTTTCGGAATCAATACAACCATCAGGTTTCACCAATACGGCCTCTAATTGTAAGGTGCCAATTTCAGTCACATAAGAAGATAAGCGAACAGGAATAACATCTCCCGCTTTACCACCCGCAACGGGTAATTCCACTTTAATTTGCGGTAACTCATTAAGCTCACCCTCAGCCCAATGCGTTAGTAACGTACCTGCACCATCATTGTGGCGACTACTGGAACCAAAAAATCTAAAGTGAACAGGTTCGCCAACGACCAAGCCAAAACTTTGCTCACCGGCCTGGGCTTGCGTGCCCTCCTCCAAACCAAAAGGCGCAATACATAAGGCTTCTAATGGCGGCTCCATTCCGGGAATGGCAGGCATGGCACTTTC